>NZ_JASKLM010000006.1:0-49945 GCF_030153625.1 Pyrococcus sp.
TAAGTAAATAATGGTTTCAGTCCTCATTTCTCTCCCCTTTTCTGAAGAGGTATCAGAAACTTAAACCTAACGTCCCACTGCTTATCCTGACAGTGTCTTGCCTATGAGGTAGGACTTATCAAGGGGGCCTATTTTTTAGTTGAAATTGACACAGACATCAAGGAACTGCACGTTGAGAGAGTTGCCCTCCCAGGGAAAAAGCTGGTAGAGGTTGAGCTTGTAGTGGAGGATAAGCCTGGAGTCCTTGCAAAAATTGCGGGTCTTTTAGGAAAAAATGGAATAAACATCTTGTTTAACGAAGCTGAAGAGCTTGAATCATTAGGATTATCAGCAATAGTTGCTGTTGTTGATGTCAGCGGAGCAAAGATATCCTTAGAGGAATTGGAGAGTAGATTGAAAGAAATTGAGGAGATTAAAGAAGTTAAAGTAATGGAGATAGAGTAATGTCCCCTCCCCGACCGCCCCCCGCTCATGGCTCACGGGGGTGTGAGTGGGGAGGGGCATTCTTAACTTCTCCAAACTAAATTATAAATATTATGACGAAAGAAGGAGAGTTCACTACTCTCAACACTTGGGACAAAAATTTTAAGGCGAAATTCCTAGAAGATGAAAAGGGCGATGAAGAGTTTAACCCCTCCTGACGGTTATGCTCCCCCGGATGAGGAAGCGGTCCCCCCTGGAGCCCTTCTTTGAGGTGAAAAGTATGATTCCGATCATAATAAAGCCAAACATCCTAATGTTAAAGGGAGTGCACCTTGATTCCAACATATACTTTCTAAAAAGCGGGAGAGAACTGCTGATAGTTGATACTGGAACGGGGGTTTTCTGGAATAGATACCTAAGCATAGCTCAGCAAGAGGGGTGGCTTGAGAACGTATCTAGGGTTGTAATTTTCAACACTCACGAACACTTCGACCATGTTGGTGGAAATCATGTTTTCATGAAATTCTTTAAAGAAAAAGAAATGGAAGTTGAATTTGCCTCTCATAGAGATACTGCAAGAACGCTCGAAGGAGGTGATGACTCCATAATACTATCATACCATTATGGCAGAAAGTACGAGCCACACCCAGTAAAGTTCAAGCTGGAGGATGGAGATCTTCTGTCAATAGGAGACGTAGATCTAAGGGTAATTCACACTCCAGGGCATACCCAAGGGAGTGCATGCCTATACTATGAGGACGAAAAAATAATGTTTTCAGGGGACACTGTTTTCTTCAATGCATATGGAAGAACTGATTTGCCAACTGGAGATGAAGAAGAGCTGATAAAATCTCTAGAGAGACTTGCAAGGTATGAAGTTAGACTCGGCCTCCCTGGGCATGGAAAGTTGATAGATAGGTGGACGTCTAACATTTATAGAATACTCGACCATCTGGAGGGGCTTTAATGAGAAAAGGAAGTGTAAAGGAAGTTTTAGCGAAAATAAAATATGATCCCAGGGAAAAGGAGGAAGATTACTTCATAATAATTGAACACAGAGGGAGTTACGGTAACATTAGAAAAATTCCGGTCTCTTTGATTGAGCTAGGTCATGGCTATTTTTTTGTTGGTGAAACGCAAATTCCATACCACAGAATACTTAAGGTGATTAAAAAAGATGGGAAAGTAGTTTGGGAAAGCAGAAAGAGGGAGTTAAAATGAGGGTATTAGTTACTGGGTTTGAGCCTTTTGGAGGGGAAAAGATTAACCCCACCGAGAGAATAGCAAAAGACTTAGATGGAACTAAGGTTGGAGATGCCCAAATATTTGGAAGAGTTCTCCCAGTAGTCTTTGGGAAAGCCAAGGAAGTATTGGAAAGCATACTTAAAGAGATAAAGCCAGACATAGCAATTCACCTAGGATTGGCTCCAGGGAGGAGTGCAATAAGCATAGAAAGAATAGCCGTCAATGCAATTGACGCCAGAATTCCAGATAATGAAGGAAAGAAAATTGAGGACGAGCCAATAGTCCCAGGAGGCCCAGCAGCTTATTTCTCTACTCTTCCAATAAAGAAAATCATGAAGAGGTTACATGAAAGAGGAATTCCTGCTTACATCTCAAACTCTGCTGGACTTTACCTGTGTAACTATGTTATGTACCTAAGCCTCCATTACTCAATGACTAAAGGATATCCAAAGATCAGCGGATTTATACACGTTCCTTACATTCCAGAGCAGATCATAGATAAGATAGCCAAAGGTCAAGTGCCCCCAAGCATGTGCTATGAGATGGAGCGTGAAGCTGTTAAAGTTGCCATAGAGGTTGCGCTCGAGGAGTTATTATGAGGGTTAAAGTAGCAGTAATCCTAATTTTACTTCTCTTTCTTAGTGGATGCATAAATAGAGAGAATAATATTCAAGGAAAAGTTGTTGAGGTGATAGATGGGGATACTGTGTACGTAAAGCTCGAGAGTGGAGAAAAAGTTAAGGTTAGACTTGTGGGCATAGATGCTCCCGAATTAGAGGAGGAACTAATGAGGCCCGGAGAGTATGGGAACATAACGAACACTTCATGCCTTCTTAAATATGCAAAGATTGCAAAGGATTACCTCAAAAACCTAACCCTGGGCAAGGAAGTTGTTCTCGTAATAGACAAATATCAGGGTAAGCAGGATAAATATGGGAGATTACTAGCTTACCTCTATCTAGATGCAACTGACGTAAATGAGCTTATGGTAGAGAAAGGGCTTGCTAGAGTATTCTATGAGAAAAAGTTTGAAAAAATAAAGGAATATTTGGAGAAAGAAGAAATAGCGAGAGAAAAGCGGTATGGGTTATGGAGCTGTAGTTAAGTTTTTAATTGGAACTTTACTCCATGCTATCGATGAGCATGTTCGAGGAAGTTGAAGTGGAAGCCTATGTTTATCCAACAGAAGATATTGAGAAGGTAAAGAAGGCAATGCTCAACTTAGTCCCAGGGCTAAAGTTTGAAGCTTTTGACAAAGGAGAGTACATGATTCTTGTTGGAAAGACTAAGGATAAGAGAGCTTTACAAAGGCTTTACGAACTCTTCAGAGGGCAACAGATACTTGACACTGCCAGGATGATGCTCGAAGAAGGACAATTTGGGGAGGAGATAATAATCAAGGTTCACAAGCAAGTAGCCTATGTGGGAAAGGTGAACTTCAACGGAGAATCTCCCCTCGGGCCAATAACGATAATAATAAGAACAAAGGAGCCACAAAAGCTCATGAAATGGTTGGCCCCAAGGACCAAGGACGGAGTTCCTATAGAGTGAACCTCCGAATGAAGTCTGCGACTTTTATTGCATCTAGGGTTTCATTATTTTAGGAGTATCCAACGAAACTCCGGCGAACTTCGTAGGATCAGAGTTCCTCCTCTTCCTCTTCCAGCAACCCATACTTGTCCAGCTCTCTCAAAAGCTTTCTAACTGCCTCCCAAGCGTCAGCCTCACTCTTTGCACCGGAACAAACGATTTTTCCAGAGGAGAATAAAAGTATTACCGACTTTGGCTCCTTAACTCTATATATCACGCCTGGGAACTGTTCCGGCTCGTATTCACAGTTTGGCAAAGTCAAGGCCACGACGTCTAAGTTGAACTCCCTACCGATGTCACCACTAAACACCATATTTTGTACATCTATTTGTGGGGCCCTCTTGAACTTAACCCCAATGCCCTTCAGCTTTTCAGCGAGCTTAGCTACAGCCCTCTCAATGTCCTGAACGCTTTTAGCGCCAGTAACAACGAGTTTTCCGGAGCTGAAAATAAGGAGAGCAACCTTTGGTTCATCAAAATGACAAATAATACCAGGGAATTCTTCCGGATTGTACTTAGAATTTGGACACAAATTAAGGACTTTTTCAAGATCGAGCTTAGCGAAGAGATCGACGGAAGCGACTATGTTCTCTATCCTGAGCTTAACCTTGCTCATGTCCACCATCCCAACACCCCCTTTAAAAAGACTTTTATAAATACCTAGGTTAAACTTTTAAATCTTCCCATTAAAAATCATGGAGATAAGCTTTTCTATGTTTGCTTTAAACTCATCAAAGCCACACTCATTAACTATTATGTAATCCGCCAGGGCTATAACCTCTCCAATGCCAAAACTTAACTCTTTTCTGTCCCTATCTACAAATTCTTCCCAAGTCTTTGGATCATCGCTCCTCTGCCTTCTTAATAGTCTTTGGAATCTAGATTTTGGAGAAGAATGAATTGCTACAACCTTTATCTCTTCGTTTTTGAATTCTTTTCTAAATTCTTCTACTTCGTAAGGACTTCTGACTCCCTCCACCACAACAATTGGATTTAATTCTAATAACCCTCTAACCTTGGGGACTGTAAGGATGGCGACAGCTCCTGGCCCTAACTCTTCTCTAACTTTTAAGCTCACTTCTTTTAATCCTTCAGGTGTCTTTGGAATCCCCCTTTTTTCTGCCTCCTCCCTAATTGCATCACCCATCGAAACAACTGGTATCCCCCTCTTTTCAAATTCCTTTGCCACTACACTTTTTCCCGAACCAGGCATTCCTACCAAAAGAATTATCATGGGGGAAGAGCCCCCTCAGTACGTTCTTGCAAACCTAGCTATGAATTTAGCTTCTCTACCACATACGGGACACTTTTTCCCTTCCACCTTTGCACTCTCATCGGGATATGGAATTCCAAGCATCTTAGCTTCTAGCTCCTCTTCCATCCTAAGTCCACATTCTTCTTCTCCACACCAAGGAATCTCCACTATCCCTCTCCTGTCGTTGAAAAGTTCCTTGGCCTCTTCAATTGTGTCAACTCGTTTGATGTGACTCTCCAACCACTCTTTAGCTCTTTCGTAGAGATATTTCATTATGTCATCAAACAGCTCTCTAATTTTATCAACTAACTCCTCCCTTGAAACTGTTATCTTTTCGAGCTTATCCCTTCTTGCAAGAACCACTGTCTTTTCAGTGGCATCTCTCGGCCCAACCTCGATTCTCACTGGAACCCCCTTCAGTTCCCAATCATAGAATTTCCATCCTGGTCTCTTGTCTCTCAAGTCTAAGTGTACCCTTATTCCAGCAAGCTTCAGTTCCTCTTCAATCTCCTTTGCATATGAGTAGACCTCTTCTTCACTTCCTTTTTTCGGAATTGGGACTATAACAACTTGGATTGGGGCTATAGTCGGAGGAAGAACCATTCCTCTATCATCTCCATGAATTGCTATAACTGCTGCCAGTAACCTTTCACTCATGCCAAACGTGGTCTGGTGAACGTAGTCGTGAGTACCATCTTCCTTCTCGTAGAGGATGTTGTATGCCTTGGCAAAGTTCTGCTTGTAGTTGTGCATAGTTCCTATCTGCAAAGTCCTCCCATCAGGCATTACAACTTCAGCTCCCAGGGAGTAGTAAGCCCCTGGGAACTTGTCCCATTCTGGCCTCTTAGATATGACATAGGCTATTGCCAGCTTTTTCATTAAATTATCGAAGATATCAAGGTCCTCTCTTATTTGTCTCTCTGCATCTTCAAAGTCTACATGAGCTGTGTGAGCCTCAAAGAACCTACTAATTTCCCTAACCCTAATTAGAGGCCTAGTGTGCTTTGTCTCATATCTATACACATTGACTATTTGGTAAACCTTAAATGGTAAATCAGCGTGAGACCTTATCCAGAGGGCAAACATTGAGTACATTGCAGTTTCGCTAGTTGGCCTCAAAACCAATCTAACATCCAATGGCTCATGACCAGCATGGGTTACCCAGAAAACTTCTCCCTCAAAGCCAGCAATGTGCTCGGCCTCCTTTTGGAATTCGGTTTCCGGGATTAAAGCTGGGAATAGAACTTCCTGATGGCCTGTTCTTTCCATTTCCTCATGAATGAATTTTTCAATGTTCTTCATTATTTTAAGCCCATATGGAAGCCAAACGTTCATTCCTTTTACAGGATATCTTTTGTCTAGGATTCCAGCCTCTTCTATTACTTCATTAAACCACTCGCTGAAGTTTTCACTCCACTTTTTTCTCTCTACCATCCAACCCACCTAAGGTAAAGCGGGAGGTTATTTTTAAATAAGTTTTGGATTAAATTTGCTCGATACCCATGTACAGGAAGAAGGTTATAGTAAGGCACTCAATTGCAAGTTTAGTGGCCTTAGGAGTATTTGGAGGGAGCAGATTTCTATATAGTGTCATTATAGCGAGAAAGTATGGGGTCGAGACTCTTGGATATACTAATTCTATAATTTCACAGGCATTTTTTGTAGCTGGATTTTTAGCATTTTTCTCAGTTGGTTTAGGGAAATTTACTTCCGAATTTCTGGGAAAAGGAGAACATGAGAGGATAAAAAATCTCACTGGGATTTCCTTTACATTTCCTCTTTTGGGTTTGATTTTAATTCCCCTAAATTTTCATGTCGCCCTGCTCTCAATCCTAAGGGCAATTCAACTAACTTTTAGAAGCTTTATTTATGGACTTCACAAAGGTGAATTATATGCTTATTCTATTATACTGGCCTTTTTATTTTTCCTTCTTGGATTTCTAGACGGAGCCCTTCTTCCTTATTATCTCCTCCTGGGAACAATTGGAATTTTTTCAATTTCTTATCTTGTATTGAGAGGCCTAATTGGTCTCCCAGGGAGGAAAGAGATTAAAATACTCATGGACTTTTCAACGTGGGCATTTTTAGGCACTATTGCTGGAATATTCCTATTACAAGCACCCTATTTCCTTACGGAAAAGCTTGCAGGTAATATTGAGGCAGGAATAGTTTCTGTGGCACTCTCAACGGCATTCCTACTTTCATATCTCCCCCAGATACTCCAATCTGCGATAGTTCCCCTCTATGCCTATGATTATGCCAAAGGAGATGTTAAAGCAATAAAAGAGCTTGCCGAGAAATCAACTCTACTTTTATCTCTTTTTTCTTCTCTACTTGTCTTCGGCTTGATCTTTGCAAAGCCAATTGTTGAAGTGTTGTTTAACATTAAGATAGGAGCAGAACTCCTTTTAGCCCTAATAGGAGTTGAGTTGTATGTTGCCTATAACCCACTGATTAATCTTCTAACGGCAACAAGGTTTGTGAAAAGATCAGCTGTATTCTCTTTAATTGGTGCAGTACTGTCAGGAATATCTTGGCTTCTTTTAATTCCCAGGTTAGGTGCTATGGGGGCTGTTTTAGGCCTCATTCTTGGTTATGCAACGATTTTTTTACTGGTTCTATGGGAAAGTAAAAAGAAATTCAATATAGACATAAAAATAGTAAAACCGACAATTTTAGCCATTCCTCTGCAGTTGCTATCCATGAAATTTCCATATGCAATCTTGATTTACTTTATTGCAGAAATAAAAGATGTGAAGAGGGTTATGGCCTTCCTCCGTGATATAAGATCTTAATGATTTCCTCAGGTAAACCTTCTGCCCTAATCCTCTCCTCAATTATCTTCTTATCGTACTCAACTTCTATGAACCTTGGCTTTAGGGTGTCTACATCAACTAAGGCAAATGTTGCCTTGTGCTCCTTTCCAGGTGGAAAGCCAATGCTCCCTGGGCAGAGAACTCTTCCGTATCTTGTCATGGCATCCATTGGGTACATCGGACTTGCGACTATGAGCATTTCATACTCCCTTACAGGCCTCATAATTGCCTCGTAGTAGCTGGTCGGTTGCTCAGCCAGGACTTCTCCATCGAAGGGATTTATAGGACTACCATAGACCCCAAATATCTCATTACCTCCAATCTTATCAACTAGGTATATTGGAAGATCCCTAAGGTACTCTCTTCCTTCATGTCCAAGCTTTTCCCATGTGAACTTTAAGGCCTTCTTTACATGGTTAGGGAGCTCAAGCTTATCTATATACCCCATATCTGTTGCGTGAGGATCACTCATTGCAATCAGCTGGTCATATTTTCCTCTAATTATCTTTACATTTTCCTTCTTGGCCAAATCTTGTATAATCTCAACAACTTCTTTTGGATATGGGAATAAGCCGACTATGTTTCCTAAAATGTAATATTTCTCAACTTCATATCCTTCCGCTATCAGCTCCTCTATTCTAGATAAAGCTGCTGTTAATGCGGGTAAGTTTCCCGCTATATTAGCAAGTACTGCAACATACGTCATTTTTCCTCACCTCCATCATTTTTCTTACCAAAATTAACTAAAATTCTGTGGTTTTTAAATGTTTCTATCTTCTTTAATAACTTCTCTTATTCTCCTAATACTCTCCTCTACATTATCCTTATCAAATTCAACAAATATTGCTTCTGGAAATCTGGCCATTAGTATTTCAAATAAGAGTCCGGGAGCATTAATAATTCTGAAGTTTTTTGTTAACTCTTTGTACCTCTTTAGTCTCTCTTCTTTTGAGAGGTAGAAGAACTCCTGAACAGCTACATAAGGAAATTCATCAGGATTGCTAGATGTTGTTGTAAAAACCCCACAAGTAGGAGATCCCTTAACCCCAACAAATACAACTTTTTCTGGCTTTTCTTCTATCAACACTCTCCCTATAAAGTCAGCAATTATCTTCGCCCTTTCCCTTGTTCCTAGCCTTTCTAGGACTTCTCTACTCATTGGAGGTCTTGGCCATCCTACAGCTAAGAATTCTGGACAGGGATAAAGAAAAACAAACCAATCATCGCTAAGCTCAGCTAGAAACTTTCTTAGTTCACTTGATGTTTTATATTCTTTATCTTTAGGGCCTCTGTAGACGTAAAAAGGAGTCAAGAGGCAAGGTGCTATTACTAAAATTTTCATATTTATTTATTTAGTTCTTGACCTCTATAAACGTTGCCATAAACAACTTTTATTAATTCCTAAATATTTAGTTCGAATAGGTGAGAGCATGAGGATCGACTTTTCAAGGCATTTTCCTATAATAGGAATTGAGGGACAGAGAAAACTTCAAGAGAAAAAGGTTGCTGTCATAGGAGCCGGAGCCTTAGGAAGTTGGGAAGTTTACTTTCTGAAAAAACTGGGAGTCGGTGAAATAATAGTAGTAGATAGGGACTTTGTAGAGGCAAGTGATATTCCCAGAACAATCTATACGGAAAAAGACATAGGGAAGCCAAAAGTTGAAGTGCTCAAAGAGAGGTTTGGAGTTAAAGGATATTTTGAAGATTTAAACCCAGGGACCCTTTATCTCTTAGATGAGGCTGATCTCATACTTGATGGGACAGACAATATATATACCAGACAGGTAGTAAATGACTATGCAATAAAGACTGGAAAACCATGGATATATGTGGGTGTTTTAGCTACTTACGGCAATATAATGCCGATTATCCCAGAAAAAACTGCGTGTTTTAGGTGTATAATGCCCAAATTACCATCCCGTCCTCTACCAACATGTGCTACGGCAGGAATTATGAGCTATGTACCACCTCTTGCTGCATCAATTGCAGTAAGCCTTGCGACAAAAATTCTACTAGGAGAGGAAGTCAAGAGTGAACTAATATTCTTTGATACAAAAACATTGGAATTTGAAAAGATTGAAATTCCCAGGAGAAAGGATTGTCCTGCATGTGTAAGAAAAGAGCTAACATTTCTCGAGAAGCAAATGAAAATTGAAAGGATGTGTGACGGATCAATACAGGTAACACCTCCTGAGAGGCTTGAAGTAGACCTTGAGGATCTTGCTAAAAGATTAGAAGAAACAGGGATTAAGTACATTTTGACATCACAGTTTATTCAGTTTGAGGATGAAGACTACGAAGTTCTTATATTCAGAGGAGGAAGAATGATTATAAGAGGAGCAGAAGATGAAAAAACAGCCAAAAATATTTTCGCTAGGTACCTGGGTGGATAACTATGATTATTGTTAGATACGGCGAAATTGCAATAAAAGGAGGAAAAAGAAAGGAATTTGAAAAAAAGCTAGCTGAAAATATAGAAAAAATTCTGAAAAGAAAAGGAATTCCAGGAAAAACAAAAATTTTAAGAGGCAGGATATTAGTCGATGCTCCCAATGAAGCTGCAAGCATAATTGCAAAGACTCCCGGAGTGGTTTCCATCTCTCCAGCAGAAGTTATGGAATATGAAGAGATCCCAAACTATCTTAAAAAGGTTCTTAAGAGCTTTAATCCCAGAAGCTTTAAAGTAGAGACGCAAAGGTTAGATAAAACATTTCTAAAGACGTCCCTTGAGATTAACAAAGAAATTGGAGAGTTTGTAGTGAAAGAGTTTGGATGGAAAGTTGATTTAGAAAATCCTGAATTAGTTATAGGAATAGAAATCATTGATGGGAAGGCCTACGTGTTTTTTGAGAAGATTAAGGGAGTAGGAGGTCTCCCTGTTGGAACTCAAGGAAAAGTTGTTGCTCTAATAAGTGGGGGAATTGATTCCCCAGTGGCAGCATTTTTAATGCTGAAAAGAGGAGCGGAAGTAATAGCACTCCATTTTGACCAAGGAACCAATGCTAAGAAAGTCGTAGAGAGAGTTGTTGAGATACTTAGCGATTATTCTCCTGATCCAATAGAGCTAATAGTGGAGAATCATTTCGAAATTTTGAAACCTTACGTTTCAGTACTAACTAAAATTCAAAAAAGAGAATGGACATGTGTACTCTGTAAAGTTGCGATGTTGAGGAGAGCTGTTGAAATTGCAAAAGAAGAGGGGGCACTTGGAATAGTTACAGGAGACTCCCTGGGTCAAGTTGCTTCTCAAACCCTTAGCAACCTTTTCATAGAAACTATCAGTGTGAACTACCCCATATACAGACCATTGATCGGGCTTGACAAAGAAGAGATTGTGTCAATAGCAAAAAGAATAGGCACCTACGATGCATTTTTAGAATATCCTTACTGTGAATGTCCCTTTAGGCCCGACAGAGTTATCACACAAGGCAAGATTACAGAATTTTATCTTATTAGGGATGAGCTTAGAAAAGAGGGGCTCTTGTAACTTTTTTTATATTACCCAGATTTGAGTAAGAAAGACTTAAAAGCGTGTATTCTTACTCAAAAATAGATAAACAAGAAATGGTGATCACCATGCTAAAAGTAGAGGATCTATGGGTTAAAGTTGAAGACAAAGAAATACTTAAGGGCATTAACTTGGGTATTGGAAAGAATGAACTTCACGTAGTAATGGGACCCAATGGAAGTGGAAAATCGACATTAGCACTAACGATCGCTGGCCATCCCAAATATAAAGTTATAAGAGGAAGTATAATATTTGAAGGTGAGGAAATAACATCGCTTCCTCCAGAAGAACGTGTAAGAAAGGGAATATTTTTGAGCTTCCAGCATCCTGTAGAAGTGGACGGCGTAAAGATAATTCATTTCCTACAGAGAGTTCTCAAAAATCTAAAAGGATTAGACGAAATAAAAGCATATGAAGTGATTTATACAGCTATCAAGGAACTTGGCCTAGATGAATCAATACTGACAAGGTTTTTAAACGTAGGATTTTCAGGAGGCGAAAGGAAGAAACTAGAGATGCTTCAAGCGTACCTAATAGAACCCAAACTTTTGATACTTGATGAGCCTGATAGCGGAGTTGATGTTGATTCTTTGAAAATTATAGCAAAGATCATACGAAAACTTTACGAAAAAGGAGCATCAGTGCTTTTAATTACTCACTACGGAAGAATACTAGAGTATCTAAATCCAACAAAGGTTCACGTAATAAAAAATGGTAAAATAGTTGCCTCAGGAGGCATTGAACTTGCCAAGACTATAGAAGAGAGAGGATTTTCGGTGGTGGGAAATAATGAAGAGTAAAAGTCACTTAGAAGAAATTCTAAAAGCAGGATCCCTAGAAGAAATCTTAGGTACTGCCGTTCCTTATCCCAAGGAGATCGAGATAAAGGGAAAAATTAATAGGAGTACCATTGAAGAACTCTCTAGGGTTAAAAATGAGCCTTCCTGGATGTTAAGACATAGATTAAAAGCTTTAGAGCTCTTTGAAAAACTACCAATGCCAAAATGGGTAGTCGGAATTGAAGAACTTGACCTGGATAATTTAATATTATATACAAAGCCCGAAATACAAAATGAAGTAAGAGATTGGGATGATCTTCCTGAAAACATTAGAAGGACATTTGAAAGGCTGAACATTCCAGAGATAGAGAAAAGATTTCTCTCCGGGTTAACTGCGGTATTTGATAGTGAGAGTATATACTCAAAATTGAAGGCTGAGTTTGAGAAAAAAGGTATAATTATGCTACCAATAGAAGAAGCTGTAAGAAAATATCCCGAGTTCGTCAAGAGATACTTTGGAAGGGTTTTTCCTCCAGGCGATCATAAGTTTGCAGCCCTTCATCACGCTCTTTGGAGCGGTGGGGTCTTTGTGTACGTTCCAAAGGGAGTAAAGATACCATTTCCAATTGAGGCATTCTTCGTGATAGGTTCTGCATTAGAAGGACAATTCGAGCACACACTAATCGTTGCAGACGAAGGAAGTTATCTCCATTTCATTGAAGGATGTAGTGCCCCAATGTACAAAGGATTTTCCTTCCATGATGGAATGGTTGAAATTTATGCCCATAAAGGCGCTACTGTTAAGTTTACCACAATACAAAATTGGAGTAGGAATGTGATCAATTTTAACAATAAGCGTGCAATACTCGAAGATAATGCATACGTGGAGTGGATTGAGGGGAGCATAGGGAGTAAGATAACTTACACATACCCATCAAGTGCACTTAAAGGCCCCGGAGCAAAAACCACCCAATACGTAGTTTCCCTTAGTAATGGCCCCTATTTGAAAGATACAGGAGCAAAAACCTGGCATTTGGCTCCAAATACTAGCTCAAAAATAGTTTCTAAGAGTATAAGTGCTAACGGAGGTATCAACATATATAGAGGCCTTGTGAGGATCATGAAAGGTGCAACAAACTCAACGGCAACTGTCTCATGTGATTCACTAATATTGGATAAAGAGAGCAGGGCTTATACATATCCTCACAATCAGAATGAAGAGCCAACTGCAAGCATAATACATGAAGCAACTACAGGAAAATTAAGCGAAGATAAGCTCTTCTATTTAAACACCAGAGGAATTAGAGAGGAGGAAGCGAAGAGTCTAATTGTTCTAGGTTTCATTTCTGAAGTTCTCGAGGGCCTGCCCTTCGAGTATGTAGAAGTTTTGAAGAAGGTAATAGAGTTAGAATTCAGCGAGATTGGAGGTGTCGGATGATGAAAGTAAATCTAGAAGGTTTAACCTACCAGAAGTATGGCGATAGCCCCACAATTAAAAGCTATACTAAGTGGCGTTTATTTGAGGAAAATTCTCCCCTTATCCTTCCTACCCAGGCTCCTGGGAAAAAGTTAGGAATGAGGGGGCATATAATTTTTTCTGGTAGTGATGTAGAGTTTAATTTGCCCGACGGCATTAAAGTTGAAGAGGGAAGTATAAATTTATCTCATCCTCAGGAATCTAGAATTCTAGGGTTTCACTTCTATGCCCTAAAAAAAGCATACAAAATAAGAATAGAAGAGGACATAAGAGAACCACTAATTATAGTTTCTCATCTATCGGAAAAAGCATTTGTCAGCCATCATTTAAGTATTGAAATCGAGAATGCATTCGCCCCAATAATAATATACGACATATCTGAAAAGGGAACAAAATCTTTAGTCGTAGAATTGGCAATAAAAGAAGGAAGGTCAGAAATATTAACACTTGGAAACCATTCCTCACTCTCCCACTATCTATTGAGAGCAATATTGGACGGCAATTCAGTGCTTAAAGCATTCACCATAATAAAAGGGGGGATCATGAGTCATCATAGAGAAGACTATTCTCTAGAGGGGGAAGCAAGTGAGCTTGTTCTTGCAGGATTGCCTGTTGGTATAGGCTCCGCGATAGATTATATTACGAATATTGTTCACTATGGAAAATCAAGCAAAAGTAAGATAAACGTACATGGATTCTCCTATAAAAACGGATGGGTAGTCCATAGGGGAGTGTCAAAGATTTCCAAAGAAGCAAAAGGATCTAGCAGTGAAGTCTCTTCCCATGTTATGATTTTAGATAGAGGTTCTCTAGGGGTTAGTGTCCCCATGCTAGAAGTGGACACTGGGGATATTGAAAATGCATCGCACTCATCAAGCGTTACACAAATAGACGAAGAGGCGCTATTTTACCTAAGATCACGAGGCCTAAATAGAGAGGAAGCCCTTAGATTATTGATATACGGAATTGGGGAGACCTTAACTAGCAATTTGTCTTTCTTGAAAGGAAGAGCTAGAGGTACAATAATTGACATAATACAAGCTCTTATTTAGTCAAAGTGGTCACTCTATCGGCAATAATTGAAAAGAAGCTTGATCTCTCCACACCATTGAAAAAGGTTTATAAGGAGAAGTCTAGAAAAATAAAATTGCCTAATCAATGAATGGATGGAGGTGATTGATATGGTTGAGCTACTAGTTAAGTCAAAAGTTAAGGAGTTTGTTTCAAGCATCGACAAGGATATGAGAGTAAGCCCAGAATTCTATGAAGCTCTCGAAGCTGAAGTCAAGGCCCTTATCGAGAAGGCCGTTAAGAGAGCTCAAGCTGAAGGTAAAAAGACGCTATATGCAAGACACGTCTGACGTTCTTTCTTATTCTTTTTTGCTGAATTATCTTTAATTTTGGTTGGGTACACTATTCTTAGCAAGTATTTTTGAAAAATTTAAATATTTGTTGACCAAAATATAAAAATTGGTGATCTACATGGTCGTGAAAAGAGAAATGACAAGAAGATTTTTGGAAGAGGCTTTTGCAGGCGAAAGCATGGCCCATATGAGGTACTTGATCTTTGCTGAAAAAGCTGAACAAGAAGGATTTCCAAACATAGCTAAGCTGTTTAGAGCAATAGCTTATGCAGAATTTGTTCATGCTAAAAACCACTTTGTAGCACTAGGAAAATTAGGTAAAACTCCAGAAAACTTACAGATGGGAATAGAAGGAGAAACATTCGAAGTTGAGGAAATGTACCCAGTATACAACAAAACAGCAGAATTCCAAGGAGAAAAGGAAGCAGTAAGAACAACTCACTATGCTCTAGAGGCAGAAAAGATTCACGCTGAGCTCTATAGAAAGGCAAAAGAGAAGGCTGAGAAAGGAGAAGACATTGAAATAAAGAAGGTCTACATATGCCCAGTATGTGGATACACCGCTGTTGATGAAGCTCCCGACCATTGCCCAGTATGTGGGGCTCCAAAAGAGAAGTTCATTGTCTTTGAATGACATTTTCATTATTTTACAAAATTAGTTCGAACCATAAACCTTATAAGCTCCAGATTATAACATCTAAATGGTGGTAGTAATGGCAAAGTGGGTTTGTAAGATATGTGGATACATCTATGATGAAGAGGAAGGAGACCCCGACAATGGCATTTCTCCTGGGACTAAGTTTGAAGAGCTACCAGATGATTGGGTTTGCCCCATTTGTGGGGCACCAAAAAGCGAATTTGAGATGTTAGAGGAGTGAGGTGGTAGAAATGATTAGCGAAACTATAAGAAGTGGAGATTGGAAAGGGGAAAAGCACGTGCCAGTTATAGAGTACGAAAGGGAAGGAGACCTTGTCAAGGTTAAGGTTCAGGTGGGCAAAGAGATTCCACATCCAAACACCACCGAGCACCACATTAAATACATAGAGCTTTACTTCTTGCCAGAGGGCGAGAACTTTGTTTACCACGTTGGAAGGGCTGAATTTACAGCACATGGAGAGTCTGTAAATGGGCCAAATACAAGCGATGTATACACTGAGCCCATAGCTTACTTTGTCCTTAAGACCAAGAAGAAGGGCAAGCTCTACGCTCTTAGCTACTGTAACATCCACGGCCTTTGGGAGAACGAAGTTACATTAGAGTAACCACTTTAGTTTAATTTTTCCCTTTATGTTTTCAAGTTTTACTTGTTCACGTAACAAAAGATCCGACAATTTTTGAGCATACTCTAATGCACTCTTCTTTTTCTCTTGCCAAAACTTTTATAAGTCTACAAGCTTGTTAGGGAATAGGCTTCACTATCACTAGGAGGTGAGAATATGGCCCTAAGGCCAGCTAAGATTGACAGATATGTTGACAAGCCCGCATATACAAGAAGGGAATACATTAGAGGAGCTCCTGGTCCAAAGATAACCATTTTCGACATGGGAAATCCTGCTGGAGATTTTGAGTTTGAAGTTTCACTTCATACTGCTGAACCCGTTCAGATAAGGCAAAACGCTCTCGAGGCTGCAAGACAGCAAGTTAACAGATATTTACAGAAGAACGTTGGTAGAAGCAACTACCACTTTAAGATTAGAGTTTATCCATTCCAAGTGCTCAGAGAAAATCCAATGGCTACAGGAAGAAAAGCTGATCGTTATGGAAACGGAATGAGGAGGCCATTTGGTAAGCCAATAGGACTTGCCGCTAGACTAAAGAGAGATCAAAAAATTCTCTCAATAAGGGTTAACAGACAACACCTCAAGTTCGCCATAGAAGGTGTAAGAAGAGCTG
Source organism: Pyrococcus sp. (assembly GCF_030153625.1). Classification (NCBI taxonomy): domain Archaea; kingdom Methanobacteriati; phylum Methanobacteriota; class Thermococci; order Thermococcales; family Thermococcaceae; genus Pyrococcus; species Pyrococcus sp. The sequence continues at coordinate 16,352 of NZ_JASKLM010000006.1, forward strand.
CAATGAAGTTCCCATGCAAGTGCTACTACAGAATATATGACAAGGAAGGAAACGACGTAACAACAAAGATTCTCTCCCAAGGCCTATAACTTTATTACCTTTCTTCCCTTATTTTAATTTGGTGATTAGATGAGAGCTAGAGTTATTTATAGGACATCTTTTGACGCAGCTCATGCAGTTAAGATTGAAGAATGGGAAGAACTTCACGGTCATACATTTTTTCTTGAAGTTATTGTTGAGGGAGAGATAAAGAAAGGATATGTTATTGACTTTCTTAAACTTAAGAAAATAGTTGATGGAGTTGTAAATGAGCTAGACCATAGAAATCTCAACAAGATTATAGATAATCCAACTGCAGAGAACTTAGCCCTTTGGATCTCTGAGAAGATCAAAAAGAATCTTCCAGGTGGTGTAAAGCTTAAGAAACTCTCTCTTTGGGAAGGAAATGAATTTGGGGTGGAACTAGAATGGTAAAAGTAATCTTGGGGGAAATCTTCAATAGTTGGCAAGGAGAAGGAGGGAGTGTTGAAGGCTCAGCCTTTGGAAGGAGGCAGATATTTGTCAGGTTTGCTGGGTGTGACCTAAGGTGTGTATATTGTGACTCTCGAGAGTATATAGATCCCAGGAGTGTGAAAAAGTATAGAGTTGAAGTGGAGCCATTTTCTGGAAAGTTTGAATACTTTGACAATCCTGCAGATGTGGAAGAAATCGTGAAGTGGATTACAAAGCTAGATACTGGAGACATTCACTCCATTAGTTATACCGGAGGAGAGCCAACTCTCCAAATATTGGGTCTTGCCTCACTAATGGAAAAAGCAAAAGAACTTGGTTATGACAACTTTCTGGAAACTCATGGGGGTTATCCAAATCTAATTAAAAGGATAGCTCCTCTAACAGATTACGCAAGCGTTGATATTAAAGATGAAAGTGCGAATGCAACTAAAGACTGGAGAAAATTAGTGATTAACGAAATAACTAGTGCAAAGATTCTTAAGGAAGCGGGAGCAAAGGTGTACGTTAAGCTTGTCGTAACAAGAGAAACCAGGATTGAAAATGTGCGTTGGTATGCAGAGATGCTGAAGGGAATAGCTCCAATGGTAATCCAACCAAAAGAACCCATGAATACGCCTATAAATGAGATTATGGGGTTCTATAATGTTGCTGCAAAAATCATGGGAAAGAAGAACGTTGGTTTAAGCTTTCAAGTTCACAAATACTTAGGGGTGCTTTAAATGGAGGAATTATTTGAATATTTAGAACTACTTAGAGCAAGGATGGAATTTGCAGAGATGTTCTATGGCTTTAGTATGAACTACGTTCCCCTATACATCAATGAGGAAATTATTGTGTTTGATAAAAACGACGGCAAGATAAAAAAGCTACGTAGTAAGCAAGAGCTCAACAAAGAGGAGTTAAAGAAATATCTTCCAAAGATTAAGGAAAACATTGAAAATGGGTTTATAGATTTGCTGTTAACGATGAACTTTCACTCAATAAAAACTCCGGAAGATTAATACAGCATTTTCGCCATTTGAGCATGAGGAACACCCTGTATTCTCAAAACCCTATTCTCATCTATGTAACCCAACTCAATTGCTTTCTTAACAACCTTTTCTCCCGTTAAATTTGCTATGGTGGCTTCCTCAAGAAGCCTTCCAAGCTCTTCTACATCCATAAGCTCTCCTTTGTAAAACCTCTCTTTAACCTCAAGCTTAAGTTCCCCTTCTCTAAACGTTTTTCCAAGTAATTCTTCATCACAAGCAGCCACCAAGACTTCACCCTGAATCCTATAGACCTTCACGTACATCCTTCCACCCATTTCTTATCCCAGGTTTATAGAAACAAAGAAAAGTTATTAATCTTCCTCTACACCAGCGAAGGTTAGGAATTCCTTTTCTCCTATCCTAATCTTGTAGAGATTCCAATCATCTCGGAGAGCTTTTCTTATTGCATTCATAACTCTTTCACGCTTCTTTAACTCCTGAACTGCTTCATTTACGCTAACAGCCTTGAATCTAAGTTTTTCTCCCGGCCTAGTCTGAACTACCTTTGGAATATCAACTCTTATAACAGTCGCTATTTTTGGATATCCTCCAGTTGTCTGGGCATCTGCCAACATTATTATTGGCTTCCCGTTTGCAGGGACTTGTATAGCTCCCCTGGGAACAGGTTCAGTTATTATATCCGCCCCCTTTTCAGAATGTTCTATTCTAGGTCCCTCCAGCCTATATCCCATTCTATCAGATTCAGGAGTTACAGTATATTTAGAGGTAAGAAAAGTCCTTATTCCTCCTGGGGTAAAGTGGTCTATGTTCGGCCCTAGAATTACTCTAATTGTATTATCAAATTTCGGTCTTAATTCTTCAGGCAACCTTTTTCCCGCTTTTCTCGTTAGGAGTGAGTAGCCGAGCTTTAGTTTATCCCCAGGTTTAAGCAAATCTCCAAATTTTGCTCTTAAGTAAGTGGAACAACTTCCCAAAATCTTCCTGCATTCAATCCCTCCCGAAAACGCAATGTAGCCATACATTCCTTTGCTTAATTTTACCGTAAGGACATCCCCCCTCTTAGCCCAATAACTTTCCCAGGGATTCAACTTGGTGTCATTCAGATAAAGTACTGCATCTCCAGTAACTGCAAAAACAGCTGAAGTGTGAAATTTTATGGATATTCCTCCTGCTGTAAACTCAATTAGCGGAGTATTATCAGGATTTCCCACCAAATAATTTGCAATTCTCGCGGAAACTTCGTCCATAACTCCACTTACAGGCACACCGTACCTCTGATATCCCCACCTTCCCAGATCTTGAATTGTAGCAGGGGTTAAAACAGATAACACTTCAATCATTTCCCCACTCCTCCAAGTAAATTTCCCAGAATTCCTTATCGTCTATTGGGATGAACTTCACATAATCCCCAGGAGAAACAATGCTGGGAGGAACCTTTTCTGGATTAAAAGTTCTCAATGGTGTTCTTCCAACGATTCTCCAACCCCCTGGGCTTTCTATAGCATACCATCCTGTCTGTTTTCCTGCAATTCCTACACTCCCTGCAGGAACTTTTAAGCGGGGCTTTTCGAGCCTTGGTGTTGCAATTCTCTCATCCATGCCACCCAAGTAAGCAAAGCCTGGGAGAAAGCCAAGGAAGTAGACCCTATAAAGCGGTTTTGAGTGAATCTCAATAACGTCATCCACACTTAATCCGTTGTATTTAGCTACAAACTCTATGTCTGGTCCAAATTCGCCTCCGTAAGCTACAGGAATTTCGATAACCCTCTTTTCCTTTCTTTCAGCTTCACTAATCTTAATTTTGCTTATAATGTTTATGACTTTTCGGTAATCTACCTTTAATGGATCAAAGTAAACATAGAGAGCTGAGTAAGAGGGAACAACATCTAGAAGCCATTCTGGGCTATAGTCTAACAAATACTCCGCTAAAGCATGAACTTTTTTGTTAATCTCTTCGCTGATGTTTTCGCCTAGTATTATTGCAATACAGGACTCCCCAACCACTCTAACTTTCATTTTATGAAATCCCCCATCGGGACTATTTTTATCCCCTCCTCCTCTAGTCTTCTTCTGATATACGCGGTTATCTCCACCGCTTTTGGGTTATCTCCATGAACACAAATAGTATCGACATTTAGATCAACCCATTCTCCATTAATAGCTCTAATTCCCCCATCTTTGACCATTGAAATTACTCTCTCCGCTATCTCTTCCTTATCTTCTATGACTGCCCCTGGCCTTGATCTTGGAACTAGAGTTCCATCTGGATTATAAGCTCTATCAGCAAATCCCTCCTGGGCAACTCGAGCACCAATCTCTTTTGCTATTTCCACAACCTTGGAACCTGCTAAAGTCACAACTATCAACCTCTTGTCAAAGTCAAGAATGCCCTCTATAACTGCTCTAGCTAAATCTTCTTCTTTTACCATTGCGTTATATAATGCTCCATGAGGCTTAACATGCTGCAATTCTAAGCCTTCTGCTTTTACAAAAGCATATAATGCACCTATCTGATAAAGGATGTAGTTTCTGGCTTCTTCTGGAGTTAATTTCATATATCTTCTTCCAAAACCCATTAAATCAGGATACCCAGGATGGGCTCCAACTTGAACATTATTTTTCTTAGCTAATCTCACTGTTTTTCTCATAACTAATGGATCTCCAGCATGCCATCCGCAGGCAACATTTGCTGAAGTTATGTATTTCATAACCTCCTCATCCAAGCCGAGTTTATATCTTCCAAAACTTTCTCCAAGGTCTGAATTTAAATCGACTTTCATATGGTCTCCCCTAAATATACTATACCAAGACTTAATTAATGTATTTCCCAAAAACTCCTCCCGTTCTGAAGTAATCGTTGTGGTCAGCTGAAAACACTTCTAAGAATTTCATTTGGTGCGGGGGCGGGGATTTGAACCCCGGAACCCCTACGGGACGGGACCCTAAATCCCGCGCCTTTGACCAGGCTCGGCAACCCCCGCAAGTCCAATGTAATAACATAAGCATAGGTTTATAAGCTTTTATCTCCAATATTATATTATGAAGCCCTATCTCCATAGATTTATGAGGGACTTCATTATGGGAGATACCCCAGAAGAAGTTTCTGAGCTAGTTCTTTCTACACTCAATGAGTTTTTGTTTGACTTAAGAGAAATTTTGAAACTCAACTATTACCCAATTAAGATTACAGTCATTAATACCTGGGAAAAAGTTAAAGGGGACAGAATAATTGTTCTCCCTTACAGTGAGTTGACAGAAGACGGAAATCTGTATTTTCTTAGGCGAGATTTAGAAGATGCTATGGATAATCCCGATCTTGAAAAACTCAAATTGCTTGCCTGGGAAATGCTAGTTTCAAAGGTTTCATATCTCCTATATAAAAATTTTGAAGAAGTAAGAAGCTTAACTAACAGAAACGACATAGCAATTTTGGCTTCTCTACTTACGACAACAACTTTACTCTCAGTGGACGATATAAAGACTATAGCAGCTACCCTTGAAGCTAAAATCTCCGTAATAAAAGAAGATTTGGAAAGCGTAGATGTGCTCTCTTCATCAATAGATGCTCTTAGATATGATGAACAAGAAGCAGTATACAATGAGATCAGAATGAAGATTCTTAGAGCAGGTGCTCAATTTCTCGATGCTTCTATAATTAATTGAATGTTTCTTCAAGCTATAACTTTAGCTCCGTTAGTAGATCCAAAAAATGAAATAAAAAAGCTGATCAAGGAGAATTTGTTTTCAGGAGAGCTGAACAAAAGACTTGATGAATTGTTAAACGGCATTTGGGCATTTTATGACTTCATAAAGATAATAGGGAAAGGAAGATTTGAATTAGTTGAGCTTAGAGACAAAATACTAGAGTATAGGCAGAGACTTGGGCTTGAGTACTATCCCTCTACTCAGGACTTCCTTGAAAAAGCAACTGTTATTTAGATGTCTTTCAGAGTTCTGAATTCTGTTGTTGTCTTTCCTTCTTTTTCTAGTTCTTTTCTCACACTTTTGACTGCTTGAACCATGTTAACAAGCTTTTGATATGCAATCTTCCTATCCAAGAGCTTTAAACCACAGTCAGGGTTTACGTAAACCCACTCTGGTTCCAAGTAGGTAAAGACCTTCTTTATTGCTTGCCTTATCTCATCCACACTCTCCACCCTGGGATTATGGACGTCAACTACTCCAAAGCCAAGCTCTTTATTTGAAAGCTTTTTGAGGAAATCCATGTCCCTAAAGTTCCTATTTGCAAATTCCAGAGCAAACTGAGTAACTCTGATATCATCAAAGTAATCAGCCAAGAGATTATAGTTCGAATAACACACATGCAGGCCCACTTTCATTTTTATACCTTTCACAGCTCTGTTTATGGCCTCTACAGCCAATGGAACTTCAGAGGGGTGATTAAGCATTGCAGGTTCATCCAGTTGGACAAACTTTGCCCCATGCTTTTCAAGAACCTTTAACTCTTTGTTTATTATTTCAGCTAAATCCATAACGAAACTCTCTTTGTCTGGATAATACTCATTAAAGCTCCACTCTGCTATTGTATATGGTCCAGTTATTGGGATTTTCACGATCTCTCTAGTAGTGTTTTCCCTTACCCAGAGAAACTCATCAAGCACTAGAGGCTCCTTGTATTCCAACTTATCCACAGCAGCTGCCTTATTAAAATAAGCATTCCCCCAGACTCTTACTGGCCCATAAAACTTAAATCCCTTAATTTTTGCAGTAAAATACTCTGTCATCTCACTTCTTCCCATCTCACCATCCCAGGGAATGTCAATGCCAGCTCTTTCATGCTCTCTCAACACTGAAACGCTAGCATCTCTGACAGCTTCCCTAAAGTCTTCTTCAGGTACTTTTCCAAGATCCCTTAACTTGTACATCCTAAGTAACCATCTAGGCTTTGGATAACTCCCTATGACACTTGTAGGAAGAATTGGAAGTTCCATTTTACTCACCTCCAAGCTTGCCTAAAAGCCTTAGCTTTTTCCAGGCAACACTTTCAGGAAGGAAATCTAGGAGAGTATTAGGTGTAACGTATATAGTTTCAAACTTTGCTAAGTGCTTCCGAATCTTATCCCTAAGCCGGTCTGCTCTCTCCATTTTTGTTGTTCTTGCGTCTACTATTCCAAGCCCTATCTCTCCGTTGTATTTCTCGGGGACAGAACCGTCTATTAAGTCAACATTTAGTATAACCCCCTCGGGCAAAACCTGAGGAGTTCCAAAATAGGTTACTACCCACAACTTCTTTTTCTTCCCTAGATCTTCAATGATGTTCTTTGCAACTTCTTTGTCTACATTCTCCTCTATATTCCTAGTAGCTTCGCTTATCTCAGTTGCTAGGGAAGGCTCCTGAAGTTCCACAATCTTGACATCCAGCTCTTTTATTAACTCCCCTATTACCCAAGCATAAGCCTCAGCGAGTTCAGTCAGAGTCTTATAATATTCGTTGATTGAGTGGTACGCAAGGGTTACGGGACCAGGTAACACAGCCTTCAATTTAGCCTCGGGATAAACTTCTTCCTTTATCTCCTGGGCTATTGATATCCATTCGGGAATTGGATTTTCTTTCAAAGATAACTCGCCTTTGACAACGGGAGACCTATAGAAGAAGTTGTTTTCGTAGAATTTGAAAAGACCGTTTACTTCGACACCCTCAATGAATCTTATAAATGGATTGAAAATATCATCCCATCTGTACAGCCCATCTGTTATAATTTTAATTTTTACATCCCTAAGCTTCTCAAAGGCTCTCTTTGTATATTCTCTATATGCTTCTTCCAACTTCTTCTCGTCTAATCTTCCTATGTAATATTGCTCGAGTTTTTTAGCCAGTCCTATCGGTCTTGGTAAACTTCCTATAAGAGCTGGAACAATCATCTTTTACCACCTCCTAAAACACTTCTTTCAGCAAATCCAGTATTTCGTTTAATTTCTCGTCCCATTTAGTTTCTTCAAAAACAATTATGTTAATTCCTCCCAATTCTAGGGAAGAAACCTCCTCTACTATTCTCCTAATATCATCGCCTGTTTTTATACCCATTTTTCTTAGTACAGACTCTAATTCCCTCTTTAAGGGATAGAGAAGTGAAATAACTACTGGAACTTCATGAGGAGAATACTTAAGGGCTTCCTGAAGTATTCTTGGGATTTCTCTTACGACTTTTCTGTTGGCTACAACTTGGCTTATAACAAGATCGACACCTGCGAGAATCTTTCTTGCTAACCTTTTTCCCTCTAACTTTGCTGGATAGTTAGGGTTTATAGTTCCTGCAATAAATGGACGCTCTTTAACTTCAAATCTTTCACCTGTAGGCAGAATTCCAGAAAACATTAACTTTGCCAGCCTGATCATGTTCGATGAATCTAAGTCAAACACAGGTTTTCCTTGGATCATAAATCCCGACCAATCTCCCGTGGTTATTAGCACCCCTTCAAAGTCAAATTCTAGAACTGTTCTGAATTCTGAGGTTATTGCTATCACGTTTCTGTCCTTAGCTGTTAGGTGAGGCATTACTGAATAGCCTTTCGATTTTAACCAAACTCCCAGAGCCGTAGAAGAGATGTGAGGATAACCCAATGGATTGTCTGGGATTGTGTAGATGTCTCCAACTTTTCTAAACTCTCTTACTCCCTTTTCAAACAACTTAATGGGAAATTCTACTGAGATAGCTTTTCCTCGCTCTAAATTTTTTATGAAAGAACTTTTCTTGATATTAACTTCTCCCCCTTCAAAGATTCTTTCCATCTCCAGAACCACTGGGTGCTCTACCAATAGAGGAGCCCCATCAAGAAGCTCAAATCTTTCCATTAAATAGTACCATGGACAAGAATTTGAATTTACCTCGCACTTCCCTTCAAGTGCTCCTCCACAAGGACCATTTAGAAGATCTTTTGGACAGTTAAACACCCTCACATCTAACACCCCCTGAGGGCCCTGTCTAAATCCTCTATTAGCTCATCAACTTCCTCTGTTCCCACAGAAAGTCTGATTAGACCCTCAGTTATCCCAAGAAGGTATCTGGTCTCTTTTTCCATATTCTTTACAGCACTTTTTACGGGGTAAGTTGCAAGACTTTCCACGCCTCCAAGAGAAGGGGAAGGAAATATTTTCTTTAGACCTCTAAGGAATGCAAGCGCACTTTTTTCACTTCCCAGGTCAAAAGAAACTACTCCTCCATAAAGGTCCTTTCTAAATAGTTTCCTAGCTATTCTATGATAGGGGTCACTGGGTAGTCCTGGATAGTGAACCTTCTTAACCTTTGGATGATCTTGCAGGAATTCTGCTATTGCCAAGGCATTTTTACTCTGTTTCTCAAACCTAACATTTAGGGTTCTCATTCCTCTTTCGACCATCCAGGCGTCAAATGGTTGAATTATTGTTCCCAATCTTCTCCTCCAGTCCCACAGGTCCTGCAAGAATTCACCATTCCAAAGAATTACACCACCAGTAACGTCATTATGTCCTGCAATGTACTTTGTCAAGCTATGAACGACAAAAGTAGCTCCATCTTCTAGAGGTCTGTAGAGGACAGGAGTAGCGAACGTGTTATCAACTATTAGAGTGATATCTTCCTCTCTACATTTTTTAGCAACTTCTCTAACGTCAATTACCTTCAAAGTTGGATTAGTAATTGTTTCAATGAAAACAAGAGTTGTATTTGGTGTTATTAACTCACAAATTTTTTCTGCCGAAGGATAAGCAAGCTTTACTCTAACCCCAAACTTTTCTAAAAGCTTTGCTACTTCAATTGTAGTCCCATATCCCTCCATTGACATAACAATTTCGTCTCCAGCCTTGAGTAGGGAAAGAAATAATGTTGAGATTGCTCCCATTCCGTTGTTAAATGCCAAGGCATTGTCAGCGTTTTCTAACTTAGCGAGTTTGTTCTCTAAATACCTTACTGTTGGATTTTCCTCCCTTGAATATTTTAACTCAGTTCCCCTCTCGGTAAGATAGGCATCACCTATCTGTTCAAATACTGCAGTCAAATAAATAGGGTTATGGAGAGGCTTCATTCTCTCACCTCCACAAAAAATTCTGAACACATTTTATATATTTTTCGACATAAAAATGGCATATAAATATAACCAACAAGAATTAAACTCGTAAAAGTAACCGGGAAAGACTTTATAAATAACTCTTAAGACGTAGTGAACATGGAGCTATTTTATCGAGTTACGCTACATGAGATAGTTGCAGATGCTCTAATGTTAGTAGAGGAAAAAGAGTTCTCATCTAAGCATGCTCTGGAAAAAATTTTCAAAAAAGTTGAAGGTAAGGATAAAGAAAAAGCGAGAGGAATAGCTCATGCCTATGTATTTGAGATTGAAAAGTGGAGAGCCAAAATAGATTTTATTATAAACTCTGTCCTTAGGGGATCAAAAATTGAAGACTTGGATCCTTATCTAGCAAATCTTCTTCGAATTGGAGTTTTTGAGATGAAATTTAAAAAGGTAAATCCAGCAATTGCAACAGATTCTACAGTTCGAGTTGTTAAGGAAAAGTTTGACCTAACTCGAGCCAAATTTGCAAACGCTATTCTCAGAGAAGTTGAGAAGTTTAATGTAGAGGGTGCTTTAAAGAAACTAAAAGAGAAAGATAGAATAGAGTGGTTGGCTGTTAGGTTCTCTCATCCCCGATGGTATGTAGAGTATGTGATAGATCTGCTCGGCTATGATGAGGCAGTTAGACTCCTCTTAAGCAATTTAAAACCCCAAAGGTATTATGTAAGGGCCAATACCTTAAAAACCGACATCGAAAAAGTAAAGGAATATTTGGAAAATAACGGAGTAAGAGTGGCATACACTCCCGTTGAGGATGTTCTCAAAGTTCTAGAATACGAAAAACCTGTAACAAAGCTAGAATGGTACAAGAAGGGATATTTTGTAATTCAAGACTTGGCATCTGCATATGTAGCCCATGTGTTGAGTCCTGAGCCTGGAGAAAGGGTGCTAGATTTGGCTGCTGCTCCTGGGAGTAAAACATTTCATGTTGCTGCTTTAATGGAAAACAAAGGAGAGATTGTTGCAGTGGACTATTCCTACGAAAGACTAATTAGAATGAAGGAAAGAATGAAGAGGCTTGGAGTTAAAAATGTTAAGCTTGTTCATGCGGACGGACAAAGTTATATTGACAAAGAGAAGTTCGATAAGATAATTCTCGATGCTCCATGTTCCTCTTCCGGAACCTATAGACAGTTTCCAGAAGTAAAATGGAGGTTCAATGAAGAAAAAATAAAAAGGGTAATTAGTGTTCAGAGGAACATGCTAATAAACGCTTTTAGAAATCTTAGAGAAGGTGGAGAAATGACTTATTCTACATGTTCGGTTAGGATAGATGAAAACGAGGAGAATGTAATATTTGGCTTAGAAAGAGGGTTTGAAATAGTAGATTATCCCTTTTCCTGGGGAGATAAAGGATTTTTAGAAATCGGGGATAAAACGTTTAGAACTTGGACTCATAGACATGACTGCAACAGCTTTTTCATAGCAAAGCTAAGAAAACCTTGAAAAAGAGAAAGGAGAAAAATTCACTCTTCTTCTCCTTTAATTCTCATAATCTTAATCCTACCAAGAGTTTCCCAGTATTCGACGTTGATTCCTTCCTTTATTTTATCCTTTATCTCCTCGTCAACTCCCGTATCTAATGGAACTTCAAACATTTCATAAGTCTCCATGTCCATAATTTGTACTGTGTCAGGGGTAACTGCAATAACTTGAGCAGTTTTCTTGTCAATTATTGGAACTTCAACTTCGGCACTTGTTGGCTTGACAATGCTTCTAACTTTTCCATCAAATATTCCAACAGCCTCAATTCTTGCCTTTGCTGATCCGTGTTTTCCGGGGGAAGATACTGTTATGTTAACTATTCTGCATGGCTCATCATCAATAATTATATACCTTCCAGGTTTGAGCTTACTCACTTGAACTTTTGTCTTATCTCCCATCTTCATCACCTCTACTTTTGTCGAAAAAAATGGAAAAGTGGCATTTATTAGTTTTTTGATTATCTAGTGGACTTTAATAGGAAATTGTTGAACACTAAAGGAGACAGTAGGAGGAGCCCCAGAACTACTCCCATCAATATTGCATCTCCTCCAGATTGTAAAGCCGACACTAAAGCAGCAATAAAGAATACTGCTACTAAGATTTCAAATATAACTTCTGCAACTCTTCCAGAACCTTTAGTTGCTTTTAAGGCTGGTAATGACTCAATTAATGCAAACAGTGGAAGCATTAGAGTTGTTAGAGTTACTAGAACTTCCTTTATAGTGGAGAGAGACAACAGAATACTCAATATCCCTGTAACGATAGAAACTATTATAATAGCATTTTTCCTTGTCACTTGGAACATATCCGAAACTATTTGGCCGCCAATCTCCATTAGAACTAACAAAGTTGTGAAGCCACCAAAGAATAACGAGAGCATTAAGAATGCAATTATATACCTTCCTCCTTCCATTCCAAGCTGTCTCAGGATAGCAGGTATTCCATATACAGTGTCTACAAGTTTGAGGAAGTTCATTCTTTCAGGAGAAGTATATTCTCTCCACAAGGGAAGGAAGTATTTGTCATATACATCAAGTGCTTCCATTGCTTTTCCTTTTTCAAATGCAGACCAATAAGCTTGATGGGCAGCTCCAATTGAATATGTAAGTATCAATACTGCGGAAAGAGACAAAATTACCTGCAAAATTACTACAACTGCGAGCACCTTTTTTATGTCAAATTTCCATCCAGAAATTGTCATTCCGATAATATAGTAGAATCCAACTCCTAGACCAAACATCATGAGTGTTGCTAGGAATGTTAGAACAACTGTCCTTAAGCTAAGTTCTCCACTAAATGAAAATACTGTATTCAAAGTTGTTCTTACGAATTCTTTGGAAGTCTCCTTTACCACAACCTCGTCAACCTTTAAGCGTAGGAGGAATACAGAAACTATAATCAAGATTATGAAAAGGATAGAGAACACAGCTATTGCATCAAGAGATCTCCCTCTTGCTCCAATTAATATAATCATTGCAATTAGAGCTATGAGTAGTCCAAATCCTGGAACCCCAATGCCAAATAGTTTTTCAACTGCCAATCCTGTATAATGTGCTATTACAGCAGAAACAAAGAACAGGAAACCTGCTAAAACTACCGAAACCGCTGGAAGTCTAGCACTCTTTATCATAAATTCATGTACTCTATACGTTTTTTCTTTGATTGAATTTATTTGCCCAAGTACTCCAGCAACTATAACTACTGAAAAAGCTAGCATTAGTAGTAGTCCCTTTAGGCCAATGGTCATGTATATTTTTGGAATCACTGTAAATGTCCATATCCCTAAAGTATACCCTATAATTATAAAGACTAAGTACAAACTCCTATTCACAGGCTTTCCCCCCCACTTTATCTTTTACTTATACATTCTAGCAAAGAGTATAAATTTTTTTCTACTTTATAACCTCCCATTCATATGAAACTATAACTTCATTTACTATTGTCCAAGCCATTAATGGTTCTCTATAAAGGCTTATCTTTACTCCATCCACTTTGCTTCTGAAGTCTCCATGAGGGAAACCTCCAATTATAACAACAGGTTTCCTAAAGCTAGCCAACAGTTTTCCAAAGTGTTTTGATATCATAAACTCTCCATTTTCATGCATTATAAACACAGCGTCAGGGGAGATCTCATTTATTAACTCGACCAAGGTTTTCTTTTCCAACTTTAGGAGTTGTAAATCTTCCGGGACAGCTTTCTTCTCAAACAAACTCTCCATAAGGCCAATAAACCTATTATAATTCCTTGGAAGTCTAGTAGAGGGATCTACATAAATGACTTCATCATTTCTTGTGTGGACATAAACTCTCAGCCTATCTTCCTTATTAAGTATACTCTCCAAAGCATTCAATAGGCATATATGAACAATATCGGGCCTTCCCCTCCTTTCTCCATCCTCCAACTGTCTCAGTGCTGCGTGATGATAAGTAGAATCAAGAATTATTTTCTCTGGCTTCTTTTTTCTTCTCTTAGCGTAATTCACAATGGCCGGATGATCAATTATACTCTCAGGAACCAGTTCAAGTTCAGAGTCCGCTATTATCAAATGAAGCCTCTTCTTCATGTTTTCACCCAAAATAAATAAAAAGAATGAGCAAAAAAATTTATTGATGCTTTCCATATTAAAAAAGAAAAACAGAAAAATTGAGGAGATAAAGAAAGGAAATAGAAAGATAATGCACATAAGTGACACCCCAAGAAGTGTTTACAAGTTTCTTGGAGAGTTAATAGCAGAAACTCAGCCTGATGTGATAATCCATACTGGAGATCTAGTCGACGACATAAAGCTTGAAAGAAAACCATTGCTTAAGGAGAAGTACGCGGAAGCTCTCAAAAAACTAGCTTTCATCTTTAGAAAGTCTGGAGCCTTAGTGTATATAGTCCCAGGAAACGAAGATGATGTTGAGTTAATAAAGAGAATTATTCCAAATTCTATTCTTGTAAAACCAGGCTCAGTAATAAAATTGTATGGCTTAACTTTTGCACTCTCACATGATCCCGAAGATATTAAGGAAATACAGGCAGATTTTAAGCTGTATGGACATAATCCCAAATGGCTCAAATGGCTAAATGGCATTCATTCTGTGAATTTCATAATAATTCCAGAGAAAAAAGTTGTTAGAATAGATTATCCTCCTGGGACAAATTTTGATAGAGGATACAGAATTCTTAAGGGGTTATAAAATGAGAGGCTTTAGATTTGGTCCAGGGATTATTTTTGTAAAAGGAGATGAAAGCAAAATACTGGAAAAAACAAAGGCAACCTTCTTATCCCTTTCAGAGGCCCTTGCCAAAAGTGACGAGCTAGATACCGTCATTGTTCTGAACACTCAAAAAGCAATATTAGTTAAGACATATCCTTGGGTTGCTCTCCAGGATATAATTCACTACACAGAAAATACCGAGAGTAAGGGGATAATTATTCTAATAAGAACTCCAAATCCCTCTAGAGCAAGTAAGATAATTGAGAAAAGATTTAATGGAAAACTCTTAGATCCAATCGAGGCAATAATAAATTCCTCCTACAACGAAACTATATTGATGCTAACGAGAAAACCCATTACAAGGCCTATAAGAATAGAAGACGTGGAGGCTACCGTATTAATTCCATACAATTTCCACCACGTCTACAAAAATATAATCCTTGAGATTCCATTAATTCTAATGGAGACCCTCTCAGAATGGAATGAAGTCATAATAAAGATTTATGACACAGCGAGAAAGTACCAAGAAAATATAGAAAGGCTAATAATTGCAGTTGAAGACTTAGACCTAGGATTTATAGTAGGGGAGGGATGGGACTGGGATTATCCCCGACCCCTCCTTAAAGTTCCTGTATATAAGTTAAAGCTATTCACCTGGGAAAATCCGAAGAGAATAAAATTCCTTCTCAAAGGATTGGAGTACGTAGGGTATAGAAGATTGTGTGATATAGACGTAATAGTAGAGAATAGAAAGATAGAGTGGATAGAGGTAGGAAAATTTAAATCAAAGTTTGAGCTTGCAAGTAAAGCTAGAGAAGAGCTGGAAAGAAGCTTAAGCAAAGAAGCTTTGGAAAAGATAAAGGACATAGAGAAGAAGCTATTATCGGAAGGATAAAAATTTTTAAGAGAAATGACACAACAAAAAACGCTAATGGGGGATGAAAAGTGAATCCAGAAAACAAGATGATGCTAATAGCATATGGAATATTTGCAATTGCGGGGATAATTAGTGGAATTATGGGAGCTTACGCTCCTCTGGGATGGATAATTGGCTGGATAATATACATTCTTACTCCAAAACTTTTACTTACCCTAGTTCCAGACTTGCCTGAAGAACTTAAAAACGAAAGAGTGCTACTTAGAAAAACATTCTGGAGCTTTTTCTTCTTCTGGCTATACTTTACAGGGCTTACATACACCCTTATAACTGATTATAAACCAGTAGCTTATTATGACAAAGCTCTTTACTACAACATAACGAAGGGATGAATTATGAATGTAGAAGAAATGAAAAAGGCCGTGGCAAGAGCAGCACTCGAGTTTATAGAAGATGACATGGTTGTTGGATTGGGAACAGGATCCACCACGGCATACTTTATAAGATATTTGGGAGAGATGATAGAAAAAGGAAAATTTGAAGATATTTATGGAGTACCTACCTCCTATCAAGCAAAAATTCTTGCTATGGAAAGTGGAGTGCCAGTTCTTTCATTGGATCAAGTGGATGCAATAGATATCGCAGTAGATGGAGCTGATGAAGTAGATCCAAACCTTAACCTAATTAAAGGGAGAGGAGCTGCCCTCACAATGGAGAAAATAATCGAGTATAGAGCCGGAACATTCATCGTGCTAGTTGATGAGTCAAAGCTTGTTGATTATCTTTGCCAGAAAATGCCAGTTCCAATTGAAGTTATCCCAGTCGCATGGAAGGCAATCCTAGAAGAACTAAGCATATTCAATGCAAAGGCTGAGCTCAGAATGGGGGTTAAAAAGGATGGCCCAGTTGTTACTGAAAATGGGAACTTTATCATAGATGCAAAATTTCCAAGAATAGATGATCCTCTTGACATGGAAATCGAACTTAACACTATTCCAGGAGTAGTTGAAAATGGAATTTTTGCTGATATAGCGGACATAGTTCTTGTAGGGACAAAAGAAGGTGTAAAAAGGCTAGAAAGGTAAAATGTTAGAAAAACTTTTTTCTTTAGGTTATTCTAAAACTTTTGCAGAAAGATACTATCAACTTTGGGGTGAAAGAGCTATAAGAATAGCTGAAGCTATGGAGAAACCTTTGCCCAGGTGTTTTAGAGTCAACACACTTAAGGGGACTATTTCAGAGATAACTAAGAGGTTAATGAAGAAGGGATTTCAGTTCACAAGAGTCCCCTGGGCAAGAGAGGGATTTTGCCTAACTCGTGAACCCTTCTCAATAACATCCACCCCCGAATATCTAACTGGCCTCATTTACATTCAAGAAGCAAGCTCAATGTATCCCCCAGTTGCTCTGGATCCAAAACCAGGAGAAATAGTTGCAGACATGGCCGCAGCTCCAGGAGGAAAAACTAGTTATATGGCCCAGCTAATGGAAAATAAGGGATTAATCTTTGCCTTTGATGTGGATGAGGATAGGCTAAAAGAAACAAGGCTTAACCTCTCCAGGTTAGGGGTTTTAAACACAATCCTTATTCATAAGTCTTCCCTGTATATAGATGAGCTTAACATGGTCTTTGACAAAATTCTTCTCGATGCCCCCTGTACCGGTTCTGGAACAATCCACAAAAATCCCGAAAGAAAGTACAATAGAACGTTAGAAGATATAAAATTCTGCCAAGGCCTTCAAATGAAGATGATAGAAAAAGCTCTTGAAGTTCTGAAACCCGGGGGAATTTTAGTATATTCTACATGTTCATTAGAGCCAGAAGAAAATGAATTCGTAATTCAATGGGCCTTGGATAACTTTGATATAGAACTCCTCCCCTTGAAGTATGGAGAACCTGCTTTGGTGAATCCCTTTGGAATTGAACTCAGCCCAGAAATAAAAAAGGCGAGAAGGTTTTATCCTGATACTCACAAAACAAGTGGATTTTTCATAGCTAAAATTAGAAAGAGAAGCTAGAGAAATGCATGTCTATGCTTTGTGAGCCCATACAAGCCATAAGCCAACAAAATGAAGTCTATTATGGAGAGAATTATCACAATATATGCATAAACAATTATAAATGTTTCACTTTTGCCCAAATATTCAGCGGCTGTTCTTATAGCTTCTGGATCGCTCAAAACTCCATAAAACATCCTAATTAGCATTGGACTCTGAATTATCGGTATTGGAGCAACTGCATAAGCCAGCATTAAACCTGTATATCCTCTCCTTTGCAAGCTTAGCATTGAGAGAATTGCAGGAATTGCCAAGATTAATGCAGTTACTGCCAGTTCGGGCCTTGTAGAGAGTCCGGCTAGTACAAAATAAAGTGCCATTCCAAATATAAAAAATCTGTAAGCTCTTTTGAGCTTTCTTAACATCGTTGGTTTAAAGTCATAAAATGCCGTTTTAGAATATAAATTCATTTTCTCTACAGCTTTAATGTATTCTCTCTCCCCCATTTTCTCTATTGCCTTATCGTTGGTATTGTTTTTTATCTCTACAGATCTCTTTCTCAAAAATTCTGCCATTTGAACGTTGTCATTCTCTACTTCTCTACTCAACTTGAAAAAGTTCTCTGAGGCTTCTTTTAGCAGAGAAATCAGCTTTCTCTTTCTTTTCTCTTCAAAAACTTTGACCTTTTCAAGTTTTTCTGCAGTTTTAAGTAGATTTTCAGAGATTTCTTTAAGAATCTCTGGACTCTTCACAAATGCACCCCCAAATAAAAAAGGAGGAGAAAACTAAAAAGCCTTTAGGCTTTTGCCTGTTCAGCCTTCATAAGTTTACTTATGCTCCAGCCCATCATAATGAAGATTATTAGCCATGCAAGGATCATGTAAACAGCCCACATTTTCTTCACCTCACACTTTGATGATAACTTCATTCTTTGCTAGTTCTTCTCCGTACTTCTTCTTAATTGCATAGTAGGTTTCGATTGCACCAATAAGTAGCATTGCCACTATTGCGATCTTTGCTGGGGCTTCTAAAGTTTTTGAGACTAAATCCGTAAATGTTCCAAACAGTGGAAGAGCTATGAATATTGGAGCTATTATCACGGTAATCCACTTATAGATTGTTGGAACGTTGATGTACGCTCCCTCATGGAGCTCTCTCCAGAAGTTGTCAGGTTTGAATAGCCATACTCCAACTATTATGTCAAACAGTGCAAGTAGTGCTAACTGGAAGCTTATCCATGCATCTACCTGGTCAAGATAACCATCAATGTATACCACAGGGAGTCCAAGGAGGAAGTATATGACAAACACTATCCAAGTTCCTACCTTTCTTGATACTCCTAGATCTTCCTCTAGTAAAGCTGTTAGATAGTTGTACATGGCTATCGCCGAAGTAAATCCTGCGAACCAGAGTAGTAGGAACCATAAAGCTCCGAAGAATCTACCTGCAGTTCCCATTTGGACGAATATGTTTGGAAGGCTTGTGTATGAGAATCCAAGTCCAAAGTTTTCTGAAATCCATGCCAAAGCTGCACTGCTACCTTGGGCAAGAACTTCTTCTGGTACAATCTTTGGAGCATAAGCTACTGCTAGGGGGACGGCAATTGAACCACCGAGAACAACCTCTGCAAACTCGTTAAGTGAAACCGTGGCCAATCCAGAGAGAGCAACGTCATCCTTCGGACCGAGATATGAAGCATAGTTCTGGATAATACCTCCTCCAAGAGAGAGAGTGAAGAATATCTGCCCACTTGCTGCAAGCATGACTTCCCATAGGTGATCCTTTAGATAACCCCAATTTGGTGACCAGATAAACTCAAATCCCTTAATTGTGGACCAGTTGGGATCTCCCAGGGGTGATCCTAATGCAAAGACATAGATAACTAAAATGATTGCGAATATGTACAATAGTGGCATCATTACCTTGATCCATCTCTCAATTCCCTTGCTTACACCTTGGCCAACTGCTATTGCTAGTAAGACCACAGTAATGCCCCAGAATAAGAACACCAGTCCATGGTTACTGAGGTAGCTAGCAAAGAACTCTGCCGTATTCTCCACATTGAAATAAGCTCCACTAATGCTAAACCATGAGTAAGCTGCCGACCATCCAATTAGGTGAAGGTAATAGCTGTTAAGTAGAGTTGTTGTTGCAAATGCTAGAGCTCCACCAATGAGACCGAAGAATAGTGCACCTTTTGGTTTTAGTGTTTCTCTCGCCATTAGATAGAAGGTTGGACCCAATGTTCCATGACCATATTTACCTCCATATCTTCCCTGCACCCACTCTACCCACATCACTGGAATTCCAAGGAAGAACAGTGCCAAGAAGTAAGGAACCATGAATGCTCCTCCACCGTTCCCAGCAACCTGGGTCGGGAATCTAACGAAATTTCCTAGACCAATGGCACTTCCTGCCATCGCTAAAATAAGTCCAATTTTTGTTGCCCACTTATCTCTTTGCTCCATTCATGCCCACCTCCGGGAGTTTACAAATATATCTCCTATTTTCACCAATATATAAACTTTCCCCAGCGCAATTGTCGAAAAATGACAAAATTGTGGTTTTACAATCTTGTAAATCATAAAATATAGGTTTATAACCCCCAGGATTATATTTTATCCCGGTGAAATGTCATGGCACTTAGTGATAAACTTGACTTAGTCAATCTTTCTGAGATTAGGAAACTCTTTGATTTGGCTGCAGGTATGAAGGATGTAATCTCATTAGGAATTGGAGAGCCAGACTTTGACACTCCAACTCATATAAAGGAGTATGCAAAGGAAGGCCTTGACAAGGGTTTGACGCATTATGGCCCCAACGTTGGATTGCCCGAACTTAGAGAGGCTATAGCAGAGAAGTTAAAGAAGCAGAATGGGATTGAAGCAGATCCAAACAGTGAAATAATGGTACTAGTTGGGGCAAATCAAGCCTTTCTAATGAGCTTAGCAACCTTCCTAAAGGATGGAGAAGAGGTATTGATCCCAAGTCCAATGTTCGTCAGTTATGCCCCAGCAGTAATCTTAGCAGGTGGAAAGCCAGTGGAAGTTCCCACGTATGAGGAGAACGAGTTTAGGATAAATGTCGATGATCTGAAAAAGTATGTTACCAATAAAACAAGAGCTATTATCATAAATACTCCAAACAATCCAACAGGGGCCGTTCTAACAAAGAAAGACCTCGAAGAAATAGCTGACTTTGCAAATGAGCATGATCTAATGATAATAAGCGATGAAGTTTATGAACACTTCATATATGACGGAGCTAAGCATTACAGTATAGCAGCCTTGGATGGAATGTTTGGGAGAACAATAACAGTTAATGGCTTCTCAAAAACGTTTGCAATGACCGGATGGAGACTTGGCTTTGTAGTAGCGCCTTCCTGGGTAATTGAAAAGATGGTAAAGTTCCAAATGTACAACGCAACGTGTCCAGTAACCTTTATACAATACGCAGCAGCCAAAGCACTAAGAGACGAGAGAAGCTGGAAGGCAGTTGAGGAAATGAGAAAGGAATATGAGAGGAGAAGGAATCTAGTGTGGAAAAGACTTAATGAAATGGGACTGCCCACAGTTAAACCTAAAGGAGCATTTTACATCTTTCCAAGAATCAAGGACACTGGATTGAGTAGCAAGGAGTTCAGCGAACTAATGCTGATGGAGGCAAAGGTGGCTGTTGTCCCAGGAAGCGCCTTTGGAAGAGCTGGGGAAGGATACATAAGAATAAGCTATGCAACGGCATATGAAAAGTTAGAAGAAGCAATGAATAGAATGGAAAAAGTTCTAAAGGAGAAAAAGCTCATCTGAGATCCCGAGTAAGAAATCTAACGTACGCTATCGAAAAAGGAAACAGAAGTTCAATTATTAGTATTGCCAAGTTGTTTATCCCATAGCTAAGGCTGTCGACCAAAGGAAGGTACTCATAGTAGCCCTCCTCACCAGCAAATGTATACAACATTAGCTGAGCAAAATGCATCACGGGATTCAGATAGCTAATTCTCCTTTCCCATGCATCCTTTTTTTCTTGCCACTCCCTATACAAATCATAGCAGTGCTCAGTTGTTGTTTCTGTTGTTACAACTTGTTGCCCATTAATTTCCACAGTCCTCGTTACCATTATAGGATGACACTCGGGAGGATCTCCCACTATGGACTCTGCGATATTACCTGCTACTATTGGATATATTATAACAAAGAATATCACGAGACCAACTGAAATCAGAAGGGCAGTCTCTGGACTCTTTATTAGTGTTGAGATCATAATTCCAAAGCTCAAAAAGACAAGTGTATAAGTTAGTATAAACACCGAAAGCACGAAAAGCCTTGCAACTGAAAATCCTTCTACGGGAATTCCAAAGATTAGAGATAGTGCTAGGGTAAATATAAACCCGACAAATATTACAATCAGGAGAGCTATGGCGTTTCCCAAAAACTTGCCATTTATTACCTGATCCCTATAAACTGGATGACCAAGGAGAACCTTAATTGTTCCCTCCTTAATCTCTCTGTTTATTGAATCTGCACCCAAGAGTATTCCCAGGAGGCCACCAAAAAATACCCAAAGATTGGAGTTTGTCATAAATATTTGGGAAATTGGTGTCATGTAGACCCATCCGCTAGCCCCCATAATGCTCTGATGAACTACACCAACCTCTTCCCCAACCCATTCTTTTGAAAAATAAATTGCAAGGCCAAGAAAAATTAAATAAACGGAGAGCAAGATTATGAATCTCTTCGTTTTAACTGCTGTATAAAGTTCCTTTAATGCTATGTTAAGTTCAGCCTCCATAGATTATCTCCTCCCAACCCTTCTTATCATGATAATTACTACAAGGAATGCGACTATCAAGAGTGCTAGGCCAATGTAAGCTGAGGTTGATCTTTGCCTTACAACGACTCTAAGAGTGTCTTGCCATTCCTGTTGGTCGGAGGTGACCTTAATGGTAACCCTGTATTCTCCAGCAGGTGTTCCTTCTGGAACCTTTACTTTTAAAGTTGAAGTAAAGCGATCCTTTGGAGCCACCATCGGCGCTGAATCTGGATCAACTTCAACTTTCCATCCTTGAGGCGCTGAAACTTCTATCTTAACATTGGTTACAGGTGCGTTTCCATAATTAACGACCTCTATTTCGGTGGTTTTCTCTTCTCCAGCAGTTATGCTAAGGCGATAATTCATTAAGTTGACGTACATTTCATAAGTGCCAATTAAGTGAACAGTAATTGGTATTTCCTCTTTTGTTCCACTGCTAATGCTCTCCACTATAATAGTCAAGTTATAGTCTCCTGGAAGTGCATTCAAAGAAGGATAGACGCTTAAGTAGACATTCTTTGATTGTCCTGGGTCTACTTCAACTTTGTTCACCTCAAGATTACTATCTGGACTTAGAGTAAACATTGCATTCCAATTTTCTGGAAGGCCCCTTACTGAGAGTCTGTACTCATCGCTATTTTTACCAAGATTCTCAATTGTTATCAGGAATGGAGGATTTGGAGTTCCCAGAAGAATCGAATATACGTCAGATTCTGTGTCTACTGCAAAATAGTAAGGTTTCCTCGAAAGGATTATCTTAACGTCCTTAACTTCTCCATCTTCAACTTCTACTTTTTTCGAAGCTTTTTCATACCCCTCTTTTTCCACATAAATTTCATATTCCCCAGGTTTAATCGAGATTTCTGCCTTTCCACTTGAATCCGTTCCCATCTCCTTATCCCCAACAATGACTTTTGCTTTGGGAACTGGATTACCTTCTTCATCTATGATTAGGATGTTAAGTGTGGCATTTTCCCCCTTGTATGTCTTATAGATGTTGACAAAGAACGTTACAACTTTTGTTTCTGAGTATTCATTTCCGCTAATTGATAACGTTACAGGAATTTCATACCTCCCAAGATCGGCTCCTCTTGGAACATCCAAACTTATTTCAAGGGTCTTCGAGTCTTCTTCACTTAGGTGAATCATGCTAACTCTGCTTCCCATATATAGGCTATGGGCATCCCACCCTTCAGGGACCCCTATCTCTACACTCACATTGGCTTCGATCGTACTTTGTATTACAAGGGGGAATTTAATCTCCTCTCCAGCCTCTGCATCCTGGGAAATTATTGAAGTAATAACCTCGACTTTTCCTTTTCTAGTTTCTCCTTTTACATCGATAACTACTCTGTGAACTTCTGAATTAACCTTGAACTCAATTATTTCTCTTCCACTGTACTCCTCTGGAATTTGAACATTCAGTGTTAAGGTTACAGCAGACTTTTTTGGAATTTCAATGCTCCTTACTGCAATTCCCTGATAAAGAAATTCTGCACTCCAATCTTTGGGAATTCTTAAGAATTCTAAGGAGATTACGGTGGAGTTATCTCCTCTATTTTCAATAACTATTGGAAAACTTAGAACGTCTCCTGGTTTAGCGACAACTTCCTTGTAGGGAAAAGAAACACTAATTTCGAATGTTTTTTCCCCTTTAACAGTAACTTGAGGTAGTTCATAAATCACTAGGCTTTTTCCAGTGAACTCTAATATATACTTGTCTACCTTAACTGACTCGTTAGCTTTTATGTAAAATACTGATGTACCGCGCTCAATTGTAATTTCTGTAGAGTTTACTTCCAGTACCTCAAAGTTTTTAACAAAGCTACCTTTTTCCACCTTGTATTCTTCTCCTATGGCTTTCCATAGAACTACAATAAATAATCCTTTTTCTGCATCATAACTCCCACAAGAGACAATTAGATTTCCTGTTTCAACTTCTGCACCAAAGTCAGCTTTCAATATCTCTTTTATTGAGTTGTTGGCTTCAATAATTACATAAGGACTGCCGTCAATCCCAAACTCGATTCTAATTAGGTACTCATTAATCTGCAGTTTCTGATCTTCTTTAAGATGTCCAGAGAAAACACTAACCTTCTTGACGTATTCTTGTGCCCCAAATACTGGAAGTGCAGAGAGTAGGAAAAGCAACACCATGGCAAAAGCAAAAAACCTTTTCATTCTTCGTCCCCCCTCTTATAAATTGTTCTTAAGAACACGTCCTCCAAACTTGGCTCCTCTACTTCAAGGCTTAAAATTGTGATATTTCTCTTCTGTAGTTCCTCACTAATATCTTCTCTAATGTCGGATTTTGCAAATATTATTGCCTTGTTTTCGGACAATTTTTCAATCCTAATAATTTCTGGGTGAACGATCTCTGGTATAGGTTGTTTAGTTTCCACCTTAATCTCATATCCTTCAAGCTCCATAAACTGCTTTTTAATTTCTTCAAGGGTTCCAACAGTTCTTAGTTTTCCCTTTACAATTATGCCCACTTCATCTGCAAGCTCCTCAACCTCGCTTAACACATGTGAAGAGAAGAATATAGTCTTCCCAGCTTTTTTCTGTTCCCTTATTATACTCTTTACAAGATATGCTCCTTCAGGATCCAAGCCGCTCGTAGGTTCATCAAGTATCAATAGATCTGGATCATTAATCAATGCCTGAGCTAAGAGGAGCCTCTGCTTCATTCCTTTGGAAAATGTCTTAACCCTTCTAAATCTCACATCCCACAGACCGACAAGTTTTAAGAGTTCCTCTATTCTCTTTTCTTTTTCTTGCCTAGACATCTTGTAAAAATTGGCAAAAAATTCGAGGTTTCTCCATGCTGTTAGTTCTTCATAAAGCGTTGCATTCTCAGGCAAAAAACCAAGCCGCTCTTTGGCCTTTATGGGTTCTTTAAATATATCATATCCAAAAATTTTTATGGAACCGCTATTTGGAACTATCAGCCCAAGCATGCTAAGTATTGTCGTAGTTTTGCCAGCTCCATTTGGACCTAAAAATCCAAAGGCAATTCCCTCTTTCACGTTCAAGGTAAGACTATCTACTGCCTTAAACTTTCCATAACTTTTTGTTAAATTTTCAATCTCAATAACGTACATTTCTATCACCTCAGATCTAGCTTAATGAACTTTAGGTAGCTTAGGAATAGGGAAATAAACAATGTAACTATTATCGGAATTAAGTCGGGGAGGCCTAGAATTATTCCCTCGATAATGCTTCTATCCTCAACTATGCTAACACTTTCTTCACTTCCCCCTAAAAATGTCAAACTTCCTAAGATATCCTCTTCAGCTTTTGAACCATATATAAAGCCACATACTTCCCCAAAATCTGTGGGGAGAGATAAAATGATGATTTTAGAATAAGTTGAATAATACCTGTTTATCCACTCCTGAAACTCTCTGTTTTGAGTAAAAACAGGCGTATTGTTCTCGTATTCAACGATTAAGCTTGGTGGCGTTCCTGCTGTAGCAAAGGCCACTATTGAGGCAACTATCGGGATTACAAAGACAAATATTATGAAAACAAATATCCCAGCAAGCAGACTATTAGTTGGATTTCTCATTATTACCGATAGAAGAATACCTAATGCGTAAAGTGCCACTCCATAGAGTATTGTAATTGGATAAATTGCGAGAAGCCTGCTGATATCATATCCAGTTACTCCAGCACCAAATACGAGCGCAATTCCTATCATAAAGACATAAAAGAGTCCCACGGTTACAGCAATAGTTATAGCCCCTCCCAGAAGTTTTCCAAAGATTATCGTGTCCCTATAAATAGGCTTAGCTCCAAGAACTTTAATTGTGCCTTGTTTTATCTCAGAATTTATAGCTGTTGAAGCCAAGAGAAGGGAAAGTAACGTTACACCATAAACGTAAGCAGTGGAAAATGACGTGAGGAAGAGTTGCTGAAATGGAGTCTTGAACTCAAAGCCAAGTGTGTTCATTATTGAGTTCAGCTGACTTATGAATACCACTGCAATTACTAAAAATATTCCTAAAATAACGTAGAATCTTTTTGTTCTAATGCTTATCTCGAATTCTTTAATCGCTATATTCAGTACTGACACATTATCACCCACTCTCAAAAAATTACACACATACTTAAAAATTTTTTGACATTGAAATTATTCCACAGCATCACTCCTAGGATAATATAACTAATGATCTTTCATGAGCCTGCTATCAAAAAAGAAGCTAAAAACTAAAAGAAAGAAGATTTCAACCCATTTGAAGAGCAACAGTTCTTAATTCTCCCCTTTCAAATCTGTGAGGATCGTACCACTCTACTGGAAGTTCTGTCTTACCTTTTGTGATTAAATCAGCAACCATCTCAGCTACCGCTGGAGCCATCATAAATCCATGCCCTGAAAATCCTGCAGCGATGTAATAATCACTTACACCTTCAACTTTCCCGATAGCTGGGTTACTGTCGGGAGTTTTTGCGTAATAACCTGCCCAGGTTCTTAGGATTAGTAGATTCTTTAGAGCTGGTATTATCTTTGAGAAATAGTAGCTAACTTCTCTTAGAAACTCATAAGTTGGAGTCAAGTCATATGTTGGCCCCACTTCATAACCAACTCCTCCTATAATCCCTCCATGCGCAGTTTGTGTTAAATAAGCGTGACCATACTTGAAAGATATGACCATCGGCTTTATAGTTCCTCTTTTAATCGGTTGGGTTATCACTGCTTGATGCTTGTAGGGCTCAATTGGAATGGAAGTTTTAATACCAGCCATAGCATTTATCAACTTTGCCCATGCATTAGTTGCGTTTACAACAATCCCCGTCTTTATTACCCCTCTATTTGTTTTTACTCCCTTAATCTCATTATTTTCGATGATAAATCCCTTTACCTCCGTGTATTCAAGTATTTTTGCACCATACTCCTTTGCCTTAAGTGCAAAGGCCGTTGTAGAGTGAAACGGATCTGCTTTTCCATCCGTTGGATTCCACGAAGCTGCGATTACTTCGCTTATATCCAAGAGTGGAACTATCTCCTTCGCCTCTTCTGGGGTTATCAACCTAGTAGGAACTCCAAATTTGTTCTGGATCTTTATGTTTTGCTTAAATATCTCAACTTCCTCATCATCATACAATAAGAAGAGGTAACCTGTTTGCTCGAACTTAAAACCATATTCTTCACTGTACTTCTTCCAAAGCTCTACAGAGCGCTTCATAACTTGAACGTTTGCTTCATCGTTAAATTGCTGTCTAATTCCCGTTCCACATCTAAAAGTTGAGCCAGAACCAATGAACCTCTTCTCAACGAGGGTAACTTCTTCTCCTCTCTTAGCGAGCTCATGAGCTATCGTAACTCCAACAATACCCCCACCAATCACGACAATTTCACTTTTTTCTGGAATCATCCCTCTCACCTCCTAGATAGAATTCCTAACTTTACGGTTTTTATTGGGGGCCTTGCCACAGGTAGGTCTATTTCACCTAGCTTAATTCCCGTAACCTGGGAAACAACTGCTGCCCCATTGAAGAGGCAGAAACGTCCCTGGCAAAAGCCCATAGCTAGATGGGTTAACCTTTTAATTATTTGAAGATCTGTTATGCCCTTTTCGACTACATCATATACCTTTCTTAAGGAGACATCACATCCACATATCTGGACGTCATCCAAGTTCAGCTTGTTTATTGGGATTTTTGGCACAGGAAGAGCTTCAGGTTCAAATTCCTTAAGCTTTTCTTTGTATATGCATGGTTCTGAATCTATTCCAAATTCCCTAAGAATATATGCTCCAACTAGCCTTCCTTCCAGGTAATTTGTATAGTGGGGCTTTATCGTCACTGCACTGCCTGCTACATATACCCCCTCTCTAATCTGGTTATATTCATTTACAACGGGCCTATAATATCCCCTCCTAAAGTGTAATTTTCCTCCTGCCTGGGTAATGGGATTTATGTCAGGCCTTTTACCATCAGCAAATATTATTGCATCAACCTTGTACTCATTTCCATTGAAGTCAATAACCTTCTCAACCTTCTCTTTCCCTTCAACCCTTTTTACAGAGGGCACCTCTACGTAATCAATTCCCCATCTCTCGAGTTCATATATTACTTCCTCCGCCTTACTTCCAGTAACAGCTACATTCCAACCTGGAGCTACTTCCCAAACGTTCATTACCTCAAGCGCAAAATCACGCCTAAAGACCCCAGGCATGTCGTTGTTTTCAAAGAGCATTATGTTATCCACCGCACCAGTAGCTAAAACTACCCTTTTAGCCAGAAATTCTATTAGATTATTTCCTTTAGTTGCTGGAACTAGAAAGTATTCCCCTTTATCAAAAACTCCCAGGGCAACTGTGCCAAGATATACATTAGCTTTAACTTCTTTAGCGAGCTTATCAACGACTTTTCTTGAGCTTTCTTCAAAGCCCTCCGCTGTTGAAGTCTTTAAAAACATATCCCCACCTAACCAGCCTTTCTCCTCAACTAGTGCAACGTTTAGGTGTTCCTGCATCTCAAGAACAGCTCCCAGCCCTGCGGGGCCACCGCCAATTACTAAAACATCAACCACAACTTGTTTTACTTCTCCATCCTGTGGAAGTGGTTCTTCGTGAAAATCACCGTAGGTTTGTCTTTGCACTTTCATTCCATCTTTAACCTTTGTTTTCCTAGCATCGACACCCTTTACTCCATTTATGATCATTGGGACTGGACCAAAGGTAAATGCCCCCCTTTTTCTTCCTTCTAGGCTTGTTGTTAGCCAGTATATTCCATTGGCCAATAGTGCAACGGGCAATTTTTCTCCTTCATAGGCTTCCAGTTCCTTCCCTTCGAAATATATCCTAACTTTTTTCTTCTTCTTTTCCGTTAAGTCTAGTGGCCTCAAGTTTCTCACCTCTTTGAAATAATTTATTCCAAGCAAATATTTCGAGAAATGTCTTATAAAGAAATTGGAATATAATTAATGAAAATTTTTTCAATTTTAACGCTTCAGAAAGGCCTATAAAGGTTCGAAATATGAATAATCTAATGATAAAAGTGAAACTAAGGTGGTTAAAAATGCCCATAATTGGGTTTGCCGAAGTTAACGCCACTATTCACGAGATACCCTCTCTAATAATGGAGAACCTAAAAGAATTTGGAATTGAGGTTAGCTTTTATAGGCATCATTGGGCAGGAGATTTGCCTTTTGGACTGTTAATAATTGAGAGCAACAAAGGACCCCTAGCTATTAGGTGGCACTTTGGAAAGAAGTTCTCTTTAAGACTTGAAGAGGTTAGTGAAGAAGCATTTGAGGAGTTTGTTGAAGAGACTCTAGACTACCTAGGAGGTGATTAAAAGTGAGCGTTAAAGAAAAACTTAATTATGTAATTAAGGAATTCAATAGATTACATGGAAGTGAAGCACAGGCTGAAATCAAAGAAATAAAGGGAAAAGAAGTTATTATTGAATTCAAGGGTACTTTCTGTAAAACGTGTGGGCTCTATGATTATTTTGACGACATTAAATGGGAAGCCCTAGATTTCGGAATTAAAATTAGGCCTGTAGAAGTGTTAGAGAGTGAAGAGGACTTTGAAAAAGGTAGATATGTAGTTCGATACATTTTAGAAGATCAAGGCAGAGATTAGAGAGGGAGAAGAAAAATGTTCTCAGCTTGCATGAGAGACTGCTATGATACATGTGCAATTATAAGCGAGTTTAAGAACGGTAAACTAACTGTAAAAGGCAATCCGAAGCATCCAATAACAAGAGGATTTCTATGCCCAAAAGGAGCCTTGTTGCCAAAGTGGTTTCACTCTCCTGAAAGGTTAAAAACTCCCCTGATTAGAAAAGGGAAAAGAGGAGAGAACAACTTTGCAGAAGTTTCTTGGGAGGAAGCAATTAAACTTGTGGCCAAAAAGCTGAAAGAGACAATAGAAAAATTCGGAAGTGAGAGCATCCTTGTATACAGATACGCTGGAGATAGAGGAGTTGTTAACTACAACTTCCCACTGAGGTTATTTCACTATTTAAATGCAAGGACAATTGAAAGCGGAATTTGCGATAGAGCTGGTCAAGAGGCATTGAAAGATGTCTATGGAACAGCTGTTGGCCTTGATCCCGAAGAAATTCCCAATCATAAGTTAATTGTTTATTGGGGCATAAATGCATTTTGGACTAATCTCCATGGCTTTATGCTTGCCAAGAGGAACAACGTAGAAATTTGGACGGTTGATGTTATTAGAACTGAAACTGCAAAGAGGAGTTCTAAGTTCTTCCAAATTAAGCCAGACACTGATGTTTTATTTGCACTGGGTATCGCAAAAGTTATGATAGAGAATGGATGGTACGACAAAGAATTCGTGAAAGAAAACGTGTATGGATTTGAAGAATTCAAGAATTACATAAAAACATTATCCCTTGATTACATAAGTAAAGAAACAGGAATTGAGGTTGAGAAGATATTTGAATTTGCTCAGGAATTTTGGGAGAAGAGAGGGATAATTCACATAGGATATGGATTCCAAAGATCACTGGCTGGAGGAGAGGGTGTTAGAGCAGTCTCCCTTCTTCCAGCTCTTGTAGGCCACAAGTTTGGCTTCATTTATGACATGGTCACAATAGATAAGAGCTATGCTGAAGGAAAGTTCTTAAGAACAGAGCCAGAGAATCCTCTACCTCAAATGGAGCTCGCGGAAGCAATTGAGAGCGGAGAGATAAAATTCCTCTACATCTATAATTCAAATCCTTTGGCTAGTTATCCAAATCAGAACAGATTAAGGAGGGCTCTTGAAAATGCAGATATTTTCGTTGTTACCCACGACATCTTCATGACAGACACCGCTTTATACTCGGATGTAGTCTTACCTGCCAACACATTCTTTGAAAGATTTGACATAGTTGACTCCTATTATCATAGGTATGTGCTATTAAATGAGCCCGTGGCCAAAGGCCCTGGGAAAAGCAACAGTGAAGTAACGAGATTGCTTGCAAAGGAACTCGGTATTAATAACCCATATATATACGAAAATGACGAAGAAGTCGTTAAAAAAGTCCTGGAAATTAATGGTATTAGTTTTGAAGAGCTAAAAGAGAAAGGCTTCGTAAAAGTTCCCCAAAAGGAAAGAGTTTGGCCCACTCCCAGTGGAAAAATTGAGTTTTACTCCCAAAGAGCTGTAAAGAGAGGTCTGTCTCCTTTCCCCACTTACAAGAAGTTCAGAGGAAAATACCCCCTAAGGTTACTAAGCCCCACATATAGAATGACAATAACAAGCCAGTACCACAATACCTATGGGATAATAGATGAAAAAATTTACATGAATCCCAAGGATGCCCAGGAGAGGAAAATAAAAGATGGGGATAAAGTCATTGTTTTCAATGAATATGGAAGGGTAATAACAAGGGCAAAGATAACCGAGGACGTTCCAAGAGGAGTTGTTGTCATGTACAAAGCTTTCTGGCCTTCACTCCTTGGCTGGAACGTTAACTTCCTAACAACAGACAAAAAAGTAGAAGAGTATGGAAAGGCCTCAGCTTTCCACTCAACATGGGTTGATGTTACTCTATATAGTGAACCTGAGGAAGGGTAGTGATTTTCACTGGCTCTCCAAAAGCCCTGTCTCCAGCATCCCCCAATCCTGGGAGAATATAACCTTTATCATTTAATTCCCTGTCTATCTTGGCGACGAAAATTTCAACCTCCGGGAATTTTTCTTTTATTCTTGTAATTCCCTCTGGAGCAGCTAATACTCCAACAACTAATGTCCTCTTTGGAGTTCCGTATTTCTTAACTTCCTCAAGAACTCTTAGTAAAGTTGAGCCAGTTGCTATCATCGGATCAGCCACTATAACGGTATCCTCAGGAGTTATCTGGGGAATCTTAATGTAGTTCATCTCGATTTCGAACTTTGGAGGTTTTCCTCTAGCAGCTGAGACTATTCCAACTCTTGCATGCTCAAAAACTTTTATTAGTCCTTCCATAAATGGTATGGCCGCCCTCAGAACTGTTATTATTACCACATTCCTTCTATCTTTGACTATTATTCCCTCGGTTTCTTCCAATGGAGTCTCAACCTTAACCTTTTCTACGTCCATTGTCTTTGTGATCTCATACCCCATGTATCTTCCAAGCTTGACAAGGCCTTTTCTGAACTTTATACTGTCGGTGTCTTTGTCTCTAAGTTCCGTTAGTATTTCCATAATATAGGGAGAATCCTCAAAGGAATAAACTCCACCCCATCTCTTATCCTCAATCATATTATCACCTCAACACCTGCTCTAACACAATAGCCGTTATAGCTCCAACGGCCATTCCAGACTCCAATATGCTTGCAATTATTTGTGGGAAGTGTTCCAAGAACTCTGGTGGAAGCTGTGGAGCACCAAGTCCTGCAATTAAGGCCGTTGCTATTATTATTGTGTTCCTGTCATTTAGTTCTACTTTCTCCTTAATTAACCTTAGCCCTGTAACGCTAATCATTCCATAAAGGGCAAGGGTAAGACCTCCAAGCACTGGGGCAGGCATTGCAGCTAACAATCCCGCAAATTTTGGGAACAGAGAGATTACAATGAGTATAATCCCACCAACCTGGACAACGTATCTACTCGCAACTTTTGTAAGAGCCACTAGTCCTATGTTCTCTGAATAGCTTGTTGTTCCACATGCTCCCAATACTCCAGCAATTGAACATGCAATTCCTTCACTCATTATTCCCCTATTTATGTGCTTATTAGTTATGGGAGCCTCTGCAATAGCTGAGATTGCATGATAATCTCCAACGCTCTCTATAATGCTGACCATGAATGCAAAGAGCAGAGTTATAATTGCCCCCACATCAAATACTGGAGTTCCCCACGGGAATATCTTTGGAACACTGACAACTGGAAGCTCTTTTACTAGCTGAAAATCTGCTAATCCCAGGGGGATGCTGACTAAATATCCCACAAATGCTCCAACTATAACGGGCATTGCCCTTAATGTACCTCTGCTTTTTAGAGCAACGTACACAGTTGTTCCAAAGGTTATAAGAGCAACGATTGTTGCTCTTGGAATGCTCGCTCCAGATGGGTCGGCGAAGTAGTTAAAGAAATACTTTACCGATACGTGAGCCAGAGAGAATCCTATAAGCATTATTGTAACTCCTGTAACTACGGGCGTAAAGAGCTTTTTGATTTTCCCTACTATTCCCAGCCCACCAACTAGAGCCTCTATTATTCCGCCAACTATTAGGGCTCCCTGGGTAGCGGCCATTCCAAGGCTCTTCCCTATGCTTATCAAACCTGGGATAAATGCAAAGCTTGAACCTTGGACTATTGGATACCTCGAACCAATTGTGGTTTGGAGAATCGTTGCAATTCCCATTGCCAACAAAACGGCCTGGATCATGGTTGCTATCTCTCTTGTCGAAAGCCCTACTGTGGTTCCAACTACTAGTGGAACTGTAACTGTTGCTCCAAACATTGCAAGGACGTGCTGAAGCCCAAAGAGAATAGCTCTTTTTGGTTCAACTTTCTCATCTATTTTAACCTTAATGTCAGGACCCATTAAAGCCCGCTCAAAGTGTGTTAGAAAACCTTTAAAAAACTTTCTTTTAGTGCTTTGATACTGTTAGGATAAGCGGTAGATACTGTCAGGATAACTGGGGCATCACCTCTTGAAGCCACTCAGTCACATCACCAGGCGGACAACCAAACCGAGAA
>NZ_JASKLM010000037.1:0-19083 GCF_030153625.1 Pyrococcus sp.
TAAGTAAATAATGGTTTCAGTCCTCATTTCTCTCCCCTTTTCTGAAGAGGTATCAGAAACTTAAACCTAACGTCCCACTGCTTATCCTGACAGTGTCTTACTTCTGAAAATCCTCTTTCTAAGAAGTTGAATGTTCCTCCTATCATCGTCCCATCTGGTAGCTTTCCTCTAAATGCCACTCCTAAAAGTCCTTCTGAGTATCTAGTTGCCATACCGACAAGGGCTGTAATCCACATCCAGAACAAAGCTCCAGGTCCACCAAAGTGTATTGCTGTTGCAACACCTGCTATGTTACCAATTCCAACGGTTCCTGAAATAGTTGCCATTAGTGCTTGAAAAGGTGTTATGTCTCCTTCACCCGTTTTCTTTCTTCCCTCGAAGAGTGTAAATCTAATTGACCACCCTAGCCTTCTGAACTGTATTGCCTTGAGGACTATTGTCAATAGAAGACCGGTACCTAGTAGGAGCACTATTATTGGCGGTCCCCAGACTTCTCCATCAAGCCAATTTATAAAGTCCATAATTGCGCCCATCAATGCACCTCCCAGTAGTTTATCGAAATAAAATAGTGTAAGATGACATATATAAGTCTTTATAATGAGAACTTGTTCACTTAAGAACATATATGAGCACACAAGGTTTTTTATTTTGAACTACCAATAGAGCTCGATGAAAAAATCTTTGATAGTATTTTTTGCCATTCTAGTGGTAATGGGCATATTGTATGGTTCAACTACTGGAAGGGTAAGAAGTGCATTTAGTAGTTCTATCTTGAGCGCTCTTTTTTTATGGATGTCCCTAATATCCTTAATTTTTCTTGCCTTGCTGTTGATAGCATTTGTTATTCTGGTTCGTGAAAAGGATCTGGAGGCAAGAGGGCATTTAAGGGCTAGCCTTGCATTTTTGAAATATTGGTTGATTGTTGCAGCTGCTCTCTTTTTGTACGCATCGTTTTATCTTTCAAAGCTCTTCAAGGTTAAAGAAATGGAAAACATTACTCAAACAACAGACCATGTAGTTGTTCCTCCTTCCTTTTTTGAGACACCCTCAGAGGCAACTCTTGCTTCGGTTTTTGTCTACATCCCAATAATATTCTTTGCAATAATCTTCGTCTTGGCACTTCTTTCAATGGGGCGAGATGTGAATGAATTAAGAAAAACGAGACAAATTAAAAGGGAGCTTGAGGCCTTTGATAAAAAGGTTGATGATCTTGGTGTAGATGCATTTTCTGATCCTAGGGAGGCAGTGATAGAATTTTATCGTAAAGCTGTCTTATGGTTGGAAATCCTGGGAATTCCCTATCGGGAAAGTTGGACTCACTGGGAACATGCGAAGAAAGTTGAATATAAGAAGAAGGCTTATGTCGAACTTGCTAGACTCTTTGAAAAGGCCAAGTATGCGCCTGAAAAGGTAACTATGGATGACGCAAGGAGGGCATATGAACTGTACAAGGTGATTAAGGGTGAGAGTTGAAAAGGGTCGCCTAGTTATTGTATTGGTAGGAATAAGCGCTTTCTTGATCCCTTCTTATGTGATTAGATGGCTACTTGCGATTTTTGTTACGGCACTCTTGTTTATTAAATCAGTGGAAGGATGGGAGCCTAAGAGGAAAACAAGTATTTTCTCAAACTTTTTGGAGTTAAGGAGGGATGAAGTTAAGAGATTAGCAAAAATAATCAGCAGAGGAGAGAAGAGTGGGGTATCGAGGAGAATAGTCAAAGAACATTTATTGGAAGCATATAATATTTTAGGGTATGAGTATTCTGAGCTTAACAGCTCTCCACCCTCAGGAATAAAGGTTCTTGAAGAAGAAGGAAACTTTTTAGAAAGACTAAATGAGGCATTAGATTTATTGGAGGGCGAAATAAATGAGGGTGCATAAGAAGGCTGAAAGAGTTATTGAAGAAGTAAAGAAGGCAATAGTTGGAAAAGATGATGTACTAAAATTAGTTTTGACTTCAATACTTGCCGATGGTCATATATTGATTGAAGATCTCCCAGGGTTGGCGAAAACTTTGATGGCGAAGAGCTTTGCAAAGGCTTTGGGCTTAGAATTCAAAAGAGTGCAGTTTACTCCAGATCTTCTTCCAAGCGATATAATTGGAGTCAATGTTTTTAACCAGAAGACTTTGGAGTTTGAATTCAAAAAAGGTCCAGTATTTACGAATATTCTTTTGGCTGATGAAATAAATAGGGCTCCTCCAAAGACTCAGTCAGCACTTTTGGAGGCCATGCAAGAAAAACAAGTCACTGTTGAGGGCAAAACGTATCAACTTCCCCGCCCCTTCATAGTTATAGCAACTCAAAATCCAATAGAACAGGAAGGGACGTATCCCCTTCCAGAGGCTCAATTGGATAGATTTTTAGTTAGGCTGAGAGTGGGTTATCCAAGTAAAGAGGATGAAAAGGAAATTCTC
Organism: Pyrococcus sp.; assembly: GCF_030153625.1. NCBI lineage: Archaea > Methanobacteriati > Methanobacteriota > Thermococci > Thermococcales > Thermococcaceae > Pyrococcus > Pyrococcus sp. Next base: position 2,418 of record NZ_JASKLM010000037.1, read on the forward strand.
AGGAGACGTATAGAGAGAAAGCAGGAAGAAGTTGAAATAGATACTGTTCTTTCGCCCGAAGAGCTTCTGGAAATGCAGAGAGAGATTGAGGATGTTTACGTGAGTGAAGCAATTATAGAATATATAACCTCCATTGTTTGGGCCACTAGGGAGGACAGAAAGAACATTGAAGTGGGTGTTTCTCCCAGGGGAAGTCTGGCATTGCTGAAGCTCTCTAGAGCATACGCAGCGATTGAAGGAAGAGACTATGTAATTCCCGATGACGTTAAGGCCGTTGCTGTTCCAGCTTTAAGCCATAGAATTATTCTAAAGAGGGAGCTTTGGTACACTAGGGTAAGTCAAGAGAGCGTTATTATGAAGATACTCGAAAAAGTTCCTGTCCCCAAGTTTGAGTAAGGGATGAAACATGAGGCCCAGCGGAAGGGCTTACAGCCTAGCAGTGGCCACCTGGGTAATAATATTTGCTTCTTATGCCTTTCTTAAATGGACAGGCGTTTTCCTTACAATTCCGATTTTTACCCTAATAATGTTCTCTACCCTATTCTTTAAGCCAAATTTGGATGTCGAAGTTAGGAGGATTGTGAGTCAAGAAAGAGTTATTGAAGGTGGAGAAGCTGAAATTGAAATTATTGTAAAAAGCAAAGAGAGGATAAGGTCACTCTACATTGAAGACCTAACTCCCCCTTCTCTGGAAGTAATTGGAAAGAATTCCTGGGTTATTTCTCTTGAGGAAGAAGATGAGAAAAAATTGAGGTATAAGGTTAAAGTTAGAAGAGGTATCCATGAGTTTCCTGGGATTAGAATTGTTTATAGAGATCCTCTCGGCATCTTTGAAGAGGATAGAATCATTGAAGCTTACGATGAAGTGGTTGGTGTTCCCAGGCTTGAAGATATAGTGACTCCATATTCTACTAAAGGAACGAAGATAACCACTGGGCCTCTTCCTTCTCCAAGAATAGGGGAAGGATTAGAGTTTCATGCAGTTAGAGAGTATCACCCTGGAGATCCAATTAAGATAATGAACTGGAAAGCAACAGCAAAGGTAGGAAAGCTCATGGTAAATGAATTTGAAAGTGAAAGGAAGGTGGATGTTGTTTTGGTCATTGATGCAACTTACAAGGCTGGAGAAGTTTTTGATCATATGATGAGAGCAGCGGCTTCTCTTCTGTTTGATTCCCTTAAGAACGGTACAAGTTTTGGGCTTTTAATTTCGGAGTCAGTTCCACTTTGGATGAAGGTTGATTACGGAAAGCGGCACTTCTTTAAGTGCATAGATGTCTTAAGTATGGCAAGTCCCGACAAGAACAACTTGATAGCTTATCAAGTGGAGCATTTAGCTAGGACGAAAATCCCTCCCAGGGCTCAAATAATCTTCATTTCACCCTTCATGACAAAAGAGAGTGAAGATGCTCTCATAACTATGTATAGGTTTGGTTACAGAATTGTTGCAATAAGTCCTGACCCGTATTCACTTATAAAGCCAAAGACAAGAGAAGAGGAGTTGGCCGTTAGGTTGCTCAGCTTGAAGAGAAAAGCTCGGATTAGAAAGCTTAGGAGCTACGCTCCAATAATAGATTGGAATGTAAATGTTCCGCTAAAATCTGCTGTTTTGGAGGTGGTAAAATGGTGAAAAGATTATTCTCAATATTATTGGCCCTTATGCTTGGATTAATTCTGTATACATTACCAAGTGGGAAACTTCTGATTCCTCTCTTAATTCTTCCGTTTATCTCTTTCGCCCTGGGAGGGATTTTTTTGGCTTTGTTAGGAGTATTTCTAGTTTTAAAAGGCTACACAAATATTTTAGGAATTTTTATTATTGCCTTATCTCTCCTTCTCTTGGAAATAACAGAAATGGAAAGGGCAGAGGCACCAAAGATTCATTATGTTTACGCAATCATTGCAACCTTTCTCTCAATCCCCGCTTACCTCTTTGTGCTCTTAGTTTCCCAGGCTGGAGTTGGAATTGAGGTAACCCTTTTAGCAATAATTTTGGCCTTTTTGGTGTACTTGTTCTTCCGCTATTCCTTCAAGTAGTCTCAACTGGGAGCTTCATTCTGCTAGCAATTATTAGGGCGAGTATCCCTATTAAAGGCATCATTGAGAGTTCTATCAATGCTAGTTCTTCATTAGTCCTTGCTAGTGCCTCAGTTATGCTTGGGGCAATGGCATTCGCTGAATTGGAAATTAGGCCTAAAGCAAAGTTTGCCCTGGGGACTACGTTTTCTGGATATGTAGCTGGAGCGCTGGTCCAAAATGCTGGGCCTGTCCCCTGTAGAGCACCAACTAAAACTACGCTAAAGAGTGCTAATTCATAGTTTCCAGATAGCATAGCCTTGGAGTACAGGAGTAGTCCTGCAAAGCCGAATGCATAGGCAATTATCATGACTTTAACTATTGCGTTGAATAATCCTCTTGGAGTGGTGTTCTTCTTTGAGAGTACAAATCCCAGGTATCCAAAGGCTATGCTCCAAAGTGCCTTTGATAGGTTTAGCGTTGTTGAGAGAGTTGAGACGTGATCTTTTGTCCATCCTATGTCGTATCCAAGCTTGGTTGTGAAGCCTATTATCGTGAAGATTACCCAAAGGGCCGGGAAGAACGTAAATCCAAGAGCCCACGTGAAGGGTAGCTTCCAAACGTTTATTCTTGCATCTCCAGATTTTGGATGCTTTATTTCAAAGTCTTCAACTAGGAGGAACCATAGTAAGTAAACTAAATATATTACTAGGCCAGTAATTACAAAGCCCGTTTTCCAGTCTACATATCCCAACAAATATCTGGCAGCAATGTTTCCAAAGACTCCTCCCCAGAATATCCCTGACAGGATTATTCCTTTGGCGAAAGGCCTCTCAGCTATAAAGTATCTAGCTATCTGCGTGCTGAAAAGTGGTACTAGCCCAACTACAAATCCTTGGATAAATCTTAAAAAGACGACTATATTCCAGTTTCCTACAAATGGAATCAGGATTTGTGGAATTGCTGCCCAGGAGACGGCTATTCCTACGCTTCTTTTGAAAGAACCTTCGTATATTCTTGTGTGCCCCAGGAGAAAGGCCACAAAGAGACCAAAAACATAAGCTACGTGTTGGAGATCATACTGATCTGATGTTATGTTGAAGTGCCCAATTATGTCAGGCTTTGCAACGCTCATAAAAGTTAGCGTTCCAAAACCAGCCGTCATAACTAGGGTGTCCAATATGACGGTCTTCCACCTTCCCATTTTGCCTCCCTCACTCCTTTATTATCATTAGAATTCCAAAGATTATGAAAAATACACCTGCAATTTTGTGGAGCACACTTGCGGGGACAAATTCTCTTAGTTTCTCACCTACAAGAGCTCCAATTAGATTTACAAGGACCAAAGCTGTTGCAGCGCCGACAAATGCTTTGAACCATCCATATTTAGAGGCAAAAGCTATTGTAGCTAGCTGAGTCTTATCTCCAAATTCGGCTAAAAAGATTGCAATGAAAATGCTAAGAATTTCTTTCATAATTATCCCTCTATATTTCTTCTAGGGCCTTTTCTATCCTGTCCATTGCCTCTATAAGTTTTTCTCTGCTTGTTGCATAGCTAATTCTCACATATCCCTCTCCATTTTCTCCAAAGGCCGTTCCTGGGATCACTACTACCTTGGCCTTCTCTAGCAACCACTCACTGAATTCCTCGCTACTCATCTCGGTCTCGCTTATATTGGGGAATACGTAGAATGCTCCCTTGGGCTCTCTTACCTTTATGTATGGCATTTTTCTCAATCTTTGTAGGACTAGTTTTCTTCTCTCGTTGTATTCTTTTCTCATCTCTTCCACTGCCTTCCAACTTTCTTTACTTCTGAGAGCTTCTATTCCAGCAACTTGGACGAACGAAGCAACATTCCCTATTATGTAGGCGTGGAGTTTAATCATTTCCCTTATTATTTGGGTAGGTGCTATGACAAATCCAAGTCTCCATCCAGTCATTGCGAAAGTCTTCGAGAATGAGTTTGCGAGAATGGTATTGTCGGGAGCAAATTTTATCATTGGATAGTGCTTTGCATCATCATATAAGAAGTGCTCATAGGGTTCATCACTCAGAATGTAAATGTTATAATCCTCAGCAACATCCGCTATAGCTTTGGCTGTCTCCTTATCTAAAACTGCTCCGGTTGGGTTGTTTGGATAGTTTATGACTATCATCCTAGTTCTCTTTGTAATTCTTTCTAGTAGCTCGTCTATATCTGGCTTGAAGTCATTTTCCTCCCTTAGAGGTAGTCTTATGGGCTTTGCCTCTGCAAGCTTCGCATCTTCAACATAACAAACGAATGCTGGGTCTGGTATAATTACCTCATCCCCCTGCTCTAGCATGGTCTCAAATGCAAGATATGTGGCTTCATAAGCTCCAGCAGTCACCAAAACGTTGTCTACTTCCACATCAATTCCATAGAACTTCTTGTAGTATTCCGCGATAGCTTCTCTTAGCTCTGGAATTCCGGCATTTGGAGTGTAATGAGTCCACCCTTCGTCTAAGGCTCTCTTTGCAGCTTCCTTTATGTTATTCGGGGTATCAAAGTCAGGCTCACCTATACCAAGAGATATCACGTTTTCCATTTTAGATGCTCTTTCAAACAACTCTCTAATCTTTGAACGCTGGATAACTCCAATTCTGTGGGCCATAAAATATTTCCTCTTTTCTTTCATACGGAGTTCCCTCATGGGGGAATAGGGAAATTCTTTATAAATTCTTTGGAGTTTGGGATTAAAAAGCGGTTTTAGGCTTTTTTAAGGTTCTATCAAAAATATTTCAAAGATAAAAGCTATAGCTCAATTAAATTTTTGATTACCATCTGTTAAATTGAAAGTTATAGGGCCTCTATTATTGCTATATCCTCAAAGGCCTTCTTAGCATACTCCAAGTCACATCTTTCTAATTCGAGCTCCTTTATCTCAAGTGTTGAAAGGATTTTCTGAAGCAATGCGGAGGCATTTTCTCCAAAAGTAACGATGTAATTTTCTCCCTCTTTTGCGCCAACTTTTTTGATAGCCTCTTTTATCTGCCTATTTCCACTAAGCCTCACTAGAATTTCTCCTGGAACTGTCTTTGCTATGCTTCTTCCTTCTTTTACAGCCTTTATTGCAATAATAGTGGCGAATATAACTTTATCTGCACATTCTGCATTTACAACTTGGTAATCTCCCTTAAACCTATCGAAGAGCTTGTTAATTTGCTCGTCTGTTAGCCATACTTTTGATATGCATATTTCTCCAACTTTTGTTCTGATTTCAAGCATGTGGGTAGAATTTTACTCCTCCTATTTATTCCTTTCTCACCATTGTTTAACATTTAGCTTTAAAAAAATTAAGTCAACAAAGGACCAAAATTAAATTTTTTTAAAATTCATATTACAAGAAAAATAAATCAAGCCAAAAAATATTTAACTTAGTTATATGCATAGTCAAAATAGTGAATACTGGTGCTCAGGGTGTTTCAGAGATGAGCAGAATGAAAATCATTAGTGTCCAACTGCCTCAAAGTCTTATCCATGGTTTAGATGCCCTCGTTAAGAGGGGAATTTATCCTAATAGAAGTGAAGCAATTAGGGTAGCAATAAGAGAGCTTCTAAAAAAGGAGCTCTACAAGGAAGAAATCCAAGAAGAAATTCCTGAGTATGTTGTTAAATAATAGTTGGGGGAGGGGAAAATGCTTGAGAAGTTATTAGAGCAGGCAGGAATAAAGCTTGACTTTGATGGGGAAGAGGAAAAGAAATCTGAAATTGTTGACGAATTTTCTGGATATAAGATAAACATTGCAGTTGTTGGAGTTGGAGGGTCTGGAAACAATACAATTTCGAGGCTTTATGATCTTGGAGTTCAGGGGGCAGATTTAATAGCAATGAATACCGACGCCCAACACTTGGCAATAACTAAGGCTCACAAGAAAGTCCTTCTCGGTAAGCACATAACTCAAGGTAAGGGATCTGGTGGAGATCCAAAAGTTGGTTATTTGGCTGCAGAAGCTAGTGCTCAAGAAATCGCTGCAGCTGTAGATGGATACGATCTTGTTTTTATAACGGCGGGAATGGGTAACGGTACTGGAACTGGGGCTGCTCCAGTTGTAGCTAGAATAGTTAAGGAAACTGCAAGGAATAATGGAAGATTCCAGGAGCCTCTTGTTGTTAGTGTTGTGACATTCCCATTTAAGACTGAAGGAACTGTGAGAATAGAAAAAGCTAAGTGGGGTATCCAGAGACTATTGGAATACTCTGATACCGTTATAATAATTCAAAACGACAAGTTACTAGAACTAGTTCCTAAACTTCCCTTACAATCTGCTTTCAGGTTTGCCGACGAGTTAATTGCAAGAATGGTTAAAGGAATTGTGGAGACAATAAAGCTTAATTCAATAGTCAACATAGATTTTGCAGATGTCTATAGCATAATGAAAGGAGGAGGACCTGCTTTAATAGGAATAGGAGAGAGTGATTCAAACAATAGAGCTGTTGATGCGGTGAACAATGCTTTGACTAATAAAATGCTTGATGTTGAATTTGGAAGTGGCGAAAAAGCTTTGGTACACTTTACAATAGGACCAGATGTAAGTTTAGAAGAGATAAACAAGGCTATGGAAGTAGTGTACGAAAAGCTTAGTGAGAAGAGCGAAATAAAATGGGGAGCTATGGTAGATCCAGAGATGGGGAAGACAGTTAGAGCCATGGTAATAATGACTGGTGTTAGAAGTCCCTACATCCTGGGAAATGTAAATGCTCTAACTGACTCTTCTTCCTGGGTTGTTCCAAAAGACAGGAGATTAATTGGAGATCCAAGGATTGAAAAAATGTTTCCTGACTTTAATGGCTCAAGAGCTGGAAGAAAGAGGCCCTCTGTGGGAGATGCAATACTAAAGGAGCTTGGATTTAAAGAGTTATAAAAACTTTTAAAATTCTTTCCTTCTTCATTTCCTTTAGGTGGCTTTAATGGGGGTAGTTGTGAGTATTGCCAACCAAAAAGGTGGGGTTGGAAAGACTACAATAACGCTTAACCTAGGGTACGCCCTCTCTAAAATGGGAAAGAAAGTTCTTCTAGTCGATGTTGATCCTCAATTCAATTTGACATTTGCCTTAATTGGAATGGATGTTATAAATTACAGTGACAAAAATGTGGGGACTTTAATGACAAAGGAGAGCTCGATTGAAGATACAATAGTTGAGATAAACCAAAATCTTCACTTAATTCCGAGCCATCTAATGCTAGCATCAAAAGAAATAGAAATAATTAACACGTACAACAGAGAAAGAAGGTTAGAGAAAGCTCTAAAACCGGTGTTTCCTGAGTATGATTATATTTTAATTGATAATCCACCAAGCATGGGAGTATTTCTAGTGAACTCTCTTACGGCATCAGATTTCGTTTTAATTCCACTAGAGCTCAGCTACTTTGGAGTAATAGGAATGCAACTCATGTTTAACTTAATGAAAATGATTAGGGAAGAAACCAACGACAGTTTAAGACTTATGGGCATAGTGCCAAATAAATTTACCAAGCAGACTAGAGTGCCTCAAATGAGGCTAAAAGAGCTTAAGGAACTTTATCCAGAGGCTCCAATTCTTCCAACGATACCAAAATCTATATCAATAGAAAAGGCCCAGGGAGAGGGTAAGAGCATTTTTGAATATGAACCCAATGGCAAAGCTAGTAGGGCTTTTGAAAAGTTAGCAAGAGAGGTGGTAAGAATTGCCGAAGGAGAAGAATGAAAAAGGGAAAATACCAAAGTTGTTTTTGGGATCTCTGGACGATTTAACAAAACCTGCTCCTCCATCAAAAAAAGAGGAAAAAGACTTGAAGCACGAAAAGAAGCAGAAAACTCTCTACATTTCTTTGGACACGAACAGAAAGTTAATCGAGCTATATGGAGAGGAAGGAAGGAGGCAAAGTAAAATTATAGAGGATGCCGTGGACTTGTATTATTACCTTAAAAAGGCTCTGGGAGAGAGGAAGTTTGATGAGTTGCTGGAGGTTGTAAAGAGAGAAGACGTGGAGTTTCTTAGAGAATACTTATCCAAGTTTAAGCTTTGATTTTAATACCCTTTTGGCGTCATCTAAACTTTTTGGCAACTCAAGGCCTAATTCAAAAAACAGTTCAATAATTAAAGGAACATCTAGGTTATTCCTTTTTAATATTTCTGGAATTAGAACTTCTCCTGGTTCCCCCACCCTTATAACTTCCCCATTTGCTAGAAGTAAAATTCTATCGCATTCTAATAAATATTCAGCTTCGTGAGTAACAATGATCACTGTTTTGCCTTCTTTTCTAAGAGTTTTTATAACATCCCATACTAGCTTCTTTCCCTTAAAGTCAAGGTTTGCAAACGGCTCATCAAAAATGACTATCTGAGGATTCATTGCTAGAATAGCCGCTATTGCAACTCTTTTCTTTTCTCCAAAGCTCAAACTTTTTATCTCTCGATCAATGTAGCCTTCCATCCCAACAAGTTTTAGCGAGTTAAAGACAACATCCTCTAAATCTTTTCCTCTAACTCCAAGGTTATATGGGCCAAAGCCAACCTCTTCTCTCACGGTTGGACAAAAAAGCTGGTCATTAGGATCTTGGAACACTATTCCAACTAATTTTCTGACTTCCCTGGGATTTTTCCTAACATCAATGCCACTTACAAGTACTCTTCCCCTTTTTGCTTTTAATATTCCATTAAGGTGAAGCACGAGGGTTGATTTTCCAGCACCATTAGGGCCTAATATCCCAAATAATTCTCCTTCATTTACTGTAAATGAAACGTTTCTAAGAACGTAGTTTTTCCCATCGTAGGATGAATATAGGTTCTCCACCACTATTATGGGCTGCTTCATAAGAAGAAACCTCCTAGTGTGAGTATTATAAATAATGGATGAACTTTTTTGTTCCCACTAAATGTAGGGAATTCAGAAAAATTCCTTGCCTGCATTGCCCAACTAACTTTTATCCCTCTTATATATACTCTTCTCACTAGTTCTCCAATCATTAACCCCAGGGTTTTGTAATACTCTACTTTAGACAATCCAAAAGCTCTGGAATCTAATGCCCTCTTCATCCTTTTAATTTCTTGGCTGAACAACTCGAGGTAGGCATAGGCCAATGCGAGAGTAAGTAGTATAATGGAAGGTACTTTGAGCTCCTTTAGTTCATTTAATATTGTTGATATGCCCACTGCACTCGTTACTGTGAGGATTGTAGCTGAGGACAGGAATGCTTTTGAAAACAGTAACACAAACATTTGAATACCCTCTTCAGTTATCTCTCCGAATGGTGTTGAAAGTATTGGTTTACCTGGGTTAAAAATAGCCATTGCAAATATTCCAAGTTCTATGCCCGAGAGAGCTAGAAGCGATTTGAATATAGACTTTTTTGGCCTGAAATAAAGAAGTAGGGCTAGAAAAACTACTAAAAAGTACCATAACTCATAAATATCCTTCCTAGTTGAGAGTATGAAGGAATAAAGAAAGAGAAATAGGACGTTCATACTCATACCCTCTTGATCAACATTCCTATTAGGTAAGCTGTTCCAAACACCATTGCAACTCCCAAGAGCCCCATAAGAACTCCTTCTATCCAGCTTTCTCCATAGCTTAGAGGGGCTGTGTATATTATCTTTTCTTCTAGCCCCACTTTTTCCATAGTGGCTTCTAACCCGTCAGGATTCGAGGAAGCCAGGGGAAGTGTAATTGCTAGTGCGAGAATAATAACAAGAAATCCTAAGATTATTTGTCTTTTCATGTTGGAACACCTCCAATACTTGCTACTTTACCTTTCACTGCTTTTATAACGGCCAGGGTTATCAGTGCTTCTCCAATTCCAATTATCGAATGATAAGCAACCATAAGGGAGAACACTTTTGTAAATGGCACATTTCCACTAACTCCTATTTCAATTGCTGTTAGTGCTGCTCCTATCACTACTGATAGCCAGGCTGCAAGTGCAATTCCGAGCTCTTCTTTGACTTTGCTAATTTTCTGGTAGATATAGTAGCCAAGATACGCTCCCACAGCTCCCATGTTCAATATGTTGGCTCCAAGTGCCGTTATTCCTCCGTCCCCAAAGAAGAATGTTTGGATTAGTAAAACCGTTGTCATTACAATGAAGGCGGCATGTGGGCCTAAAATTACCGCCACCAAAGCTCCTCCCAGTAAGTGCCCACTAACTCCTCCAATTATGGGGAAGTTGACCATTTGTGCTGCGAAGATTCCTGCTGCAAAAAGTCCTAATAGTGGTATCTTCTCTTCTGGGAACTCCTTTAGATTTCTAAGTGAGTACGCTAGAACGGCAATAAAACCCAAATATGTAGCGGCTATCACTGGAGGGCTCAATAGGCCGTCTGGGATATGCACATCTTATCCCTCCCTAATTTGTGTTACCAAAGTTAAAAATAGTAGCACGATTTTTAAATATTTTTTAAACATTTTGTTACCAACGTAAGGTTTGCTCATTATTGAATTCAAACGTTCATTGAGGCCTAAGAAACCTTATAAGGTAATTTTACGAGCATGAAATGGGTGGATAGGCGTGCTTGACTACTTCTTTAATCCAAGAGGAATTGCGGTAATTGGAGCTTCTAATGATCCAAAAAAGCTTGGTTACGAGGTTTTCAAGAATTTAAAAGAATATCAGGGAGGAAAAGTATACCCGGTAAATGTTAGGGAGGAAGAAGTTCAAGGAGTTAAAGCTTACAAGAGTGTCAAGGAAATTCCTGGGGAAGTAGATCTCGCAATAATTGTAGTCCCAAAGAAATTCGTCAAGCAGACGTTAATTGAATGTGGAGAAAAAGGTGTGAAGGGAGTAGTTATAATAACCGCTGGATTTGGGGAGACTGGGGAGGAAGGAAAAAGGGAGGAAAAGGAGCTCGTAGAGATAGCCCACAAGTATGGAATGAGAATAATAGGACCTAACTGTGTGGGAATAATGAACACCCATGCGAACTTGAATGCAACATTCATTACAGTGGCAAAGAAAGGAAATGTTGCCTTCATAAGCCAAAGTGGAGCGTTGGGCGCGGGAATAGTCTACAAGACAATAAAAGAGGACATTGGATTCTCAAAATTCATAAGCGTTGGAAACATGGCAGACTTAGATTTTGCCGACCTCATGGAATATCTAGCAGACACCCAGGAAGACAAGGCTATAGCGCTCTACATTGAGGGGATAAAAGATGGAAGGAGGTTCATTGAAGTTGCAAAGAAAGTCACAAAGAAGAAGCCTGTTATAGCCTTAAAGGCTGGAAAGAGTGAAAGTGGATCTAGAGCAGCAGCAAGTCATACTGGTTCACTAGCAGGGAGTTGGAAAATTTATGAAGCTGCATTCAAACAAAGTGGAGTTTTAGTTGCAAATACGATAGATGAGATGCTCAGCATGGCAAGGGCCTTTACTCAGCCTCTACCCAAAGGGAACAGAGTAGCAATAATGACCAATGCGGGAGGCCCGGGAGTTTTAACCGCAGATGAAATAGATAAGAGGGGGCTCAAACTCGCAAACTTAGAGGAGAAAACAATAGAGGAACTTAGATCTTTCCTTCCGCCAATGGCTGCAGTTAAAAATCCAGTTGACATGATTGCGAGTGCTAGGGGAGAAGATTATTATAGAACGGCAAAATTGCTTCTTCAAGATCCAAACGTTGATATTCTAATAGCAATATGTGTTGTTCCAACTTTTGCTGGAATGACACCTACTGAGCATGCGGAAGGAATAATTAGAGCTGTAAAAGAGGTTAATAATGGAAAACCTGTATTGGCTTTATTTATGGCTGGTTATGTTAGTGAAAAGGCTAAAGAATTGTTGGAGAAGAATGGAATTCCAACTTACGAAAGGCCAGAAGATGTAGCTGCCGCTGCTTATGCCCTGGTGCAACAGGCTAAGAATGTTGGAGGTGGGGTAAATGGTTAAAGTTACTGATATAGTTTTGTGGGATAAACCTGGAGAAAGGGTTCTTCTTTTAGGAAATCAGGCAATAGTCAGAGGGGCTCTGGAAGGAAATATTGCTATTTTTGCTGCTTACCCAGGAACACCAAGTTCTGAAGTAACCGATACAATGGCAGCTGTTGCAAAGAGGGCTGGAGTCTATATGGAATATTCTACCAACGAAAAGGTGGCATTTGAGACAGCGTTAAGCGCTTCTTGGTCTGGATTAAGAGCAATGACAGCAATGAAGCATGTTGGATTAAACGTTGCAATGGACAGCTTTATGACAGTTAGCTACATGGGGGTTAATGGTGGGTTCATAGTAATGGTTGCAGATGATCCAAGCATGTGGAGTAGCCAAAATGAACAGGATACAAGGGCTATAGGAAAGTTCGCAAATATCCCAGTTTTAGAACCTTCGAGCGTTCAGGAAGCAAAGGATATGGTAAAATATGGATTTGAGATAAGTGAAAAGTATGGACAAATGGTTATTCTTAGAACTACTACAAGAACCTCTCATATGAGGGGTGATGTCGTCTTAGGAGAGCTTCCCGAGGAAATAAAGCAAGGTAAGAGAAAGTTTGGGGAGTTCAAAAAGAATCCAGAGAGGTACGTTGATATTCCTGCATTCCAGAGAAAGAAACACCTATGGTTACTTGAAACAATAGAGAAATATAGAGAGGAATTCGAAAACTCTCCTTTTAATTGGATTGAAGGAGATGGAAAAGTAGGAATAATAGCTCCAGGGCTAAGTTATGCTTATGTTAAGGAAGCTTTAGCCTGGTTGGGTGTTGAAAACATAAGAATATTGAAGCTTGGAACACCGTTCCCCGTTCCCTATGCTCTCCTTGAGAAGTTCTTCGATGGGCTTGAAAAGGTTCTCATTGTTGAGGAACTCGAACCTGTAGTAGAGGAGCAAGTTAAGCTATGGGCTTATGATAATGACGTAAGAATTCCAATCCATGGGAAAGACTTAGTTCCAAGGGTTTACGAAATGACAACGAGGAGAGCTATGGAGGCAATAGCAAGGTTCCTTGGAATTAATACCCCAATAAACTTTGAGGAGATTGATGAGAAATATAAAAAGGTTCAAGAAATCGTTCCTCCTAGGCCACCTAGCCTCTGTCCAGCATGTCCTCATAGGAATACATTCTTTGCTATAAGAAAGGCAGCTGGTCCAAAGGCTATATATCCAAGTGACATCGGTTGTTACACTCTTGGAGTTCTTCCGCCATTAAAGACCGTTGATACTACCATAGCTATGGGGGGATCAATAGGGATTGCTCATGGACTTAGCATAGCCCTTAATGGAGCTTTGAGTGAAGAACAGAGGAAGACTGGAAAGGAGAAGAAGGTTATAGTTGCCACAATAGGGGATTCAACGTTCTTCCACACCGGTTTGCCGGCATTAGCTAACGCTATCTACAATCGCTCAAATGTCCTCATAGTTGTCATGGACAACCTAGTGACTGCAATGACTGGAGATCAGCCCAACCCAGGTACTGGTGAGACTCCACATGGAGAAGGAAGAAGGATACTTATCGAAGAAGTTGCTGCTGCAATGGGAGCTGATTTTGTTGCTGTTGTCGATCCTTACGACATAAAAGCTACCTATGAGACGATAAAGAAAGCTTTGGAAGTTGAGGGAGTTAGTGTCGTAGTTTCAAGAAGAGCCTGTGCCCTCTATAGAATTGGGCAGCTCAGGAGAGAAGGAAAGCAGTGGCCAATTTATCAAGTCAACGAAGAAAAGTGTACTGGATGTAAGGTCTGTATAAATGCTTATGGATGTCCAGCAATTTATTGGGATGCTGAAAAGAAGAAGGCTAGAGTCGATCCACTAATGTGTTGGGGATGTGGTGGATGTGCCCAGATATGTCCGTTTGGAGCTTTTGAGAAGGTTAGGGAGGGAGAGTTATGAGCTTAAAGGAATATAACATTGTGATCACTGGTGTTGGAGGGCAGGGAATTCTAACAGCTGCTAATATTCTTGGTTGGGCCGCTCTTAGGGCTGGATATAAGGTTAGAGTTGGAGAAGTTCACGGGATGAGTCAGCGTTTTGGTAGTGTCATATCTTATGTCCGCTTTGGAGAGGAAGTATACGGTGCAATGGTGCCAGAGGGAAAGGCAGACGTCATACTTAGCTTTGAACCTGTGGAGGCTTTGAGGTATATCAACTATCTAAAGAAGGGGGGTCTTGTATTTACAAATGCTAGGCCAATTCCACCCGTTCAAGTTTCTATGGGGATTGCAAGATATCCAAGCTTAGAGGAGATAAAGAGAATCGTGGAGGAGGACTTTGGGGGGAAGTTCCTAGCATTTGATGCTGAAAAGCTCGCTATAGAGGCTGGGCACGTTGTTACAACAAACGTTGTTTTGATTGGAGCATTGACACAAACTCCAGGGTTTCCCCTCTCTGAGGAACATGTAAGAGATGTAATAAAGCTTAGTGTTCCTCCAAAAGCTGTAGAGATCAACATGAGAGCTTTTGACTTGGGAGTAAAGACAGCGAAAGAAATGCTTGCTCTTTAACTTTCCTTTTTATTTGACTGTCCTTAATCGTCACAATAGACGCTGATCAGGGATTCATAAAATTTAGAAGTAGAGATTTTACTAATAGTTTAATCCTCTTTAATCTCTTCTATGACTAGGCAATCACCAATTCTTAACTTATTCTTTGAATCTAGAAATAGCACAAAATCCCTCTTAGCAAGCCTATCTTCAACTGGCGCATGTTCAACTAAAAACGTTATGATTTCAGCTGTACTGTAAGGAACCTTTACTCCTACTTTGTCTGCCTTTTTGAAGAACTTTTCGGGTATACTAAATATATCTTCTCCAGCTTTAATTTCCACTATCACCTTTGAGTTTATCTGCTCCCAGAGCAGTAATGTATTTCGAGCTTTCTCAATTTTTTCCATAGCTCTCTTTTCTAAAATGCTAACGTTTGCCCTGCTTGTTCCAAGAATTTTTGCAATTTCACTCTGCTTATATCCTTTAGCTCTCAACATTAGCACCTTTATCTGTTGCTCGGTGAGAAAAGTCTTCATTGTTAAGCACCCACATTTAAATCAAAAACAATAGTTAAAAGAATTGCTCAGCTATCGCGGGCTTCATCACCACTCAGGGACGTCACCCTTCGTCATCGCCAGATTAAGTTTTCCATACTGCATTAAAAATATTTTTTCGTTTCAATATATTTCTGAGAAGTTTCAACTTGAGAGTTCTTTTTTATCTTTCTCTAGAACCTCCCGATTTTAAGATTCCAGACTAATACGTTATTAGAGTCAACTTACAGCTCCTGTTCTCCCGAGAACAGGAAACCTTTTATATCTCTTTTACTGTCCTTTTAAGAACATAGGAGCATAGACAATTTATTTGGGAATACACTGAAGTTTGGAAAATAGCCTTTGAGCAAAAAATATTATGGGAACTATAAAAAAAGGCTATAAGTTGAGGAATTTAGTTCTAGTTCTCAGGCTTACTGAAGGATTAAGAGAGATAATGAAGGTAGCCAAGGAGTTCAGGGAAAGCATACAATTTACTATATCTCATACTAAAGGGTTAGACTTTTAGAAGACAAAGTAATTAAGAAAAGAGTTTTATGGAGGGATTGAGACTGATAGAGGTTAGAAATTGTTTAAATAGAAAAAGTTAATGTCAAACAAAATACAAAAATCCCTCAGCAAGGAACTCTTCTTTTATTTTCCATTCATTTCTGATTGCATTTGCAAACTTGTGAGCATAGTGAACGGGTGCTGGCAACCGCATATCAGCAGAAATACTCCCATAGTTAAGACGAGTTAAAATGAAGATATCTAAGACGTCCTGTCTAGTGATACTCTGCTTCTCGACTTTTCCATTCTTAATTATCCTCTTTTTGGCTAACTTTATTGGTATTGGTGTTCCTTTAGCTTGTTTGAGCTTATGGGGGATTAGGTATATTGCACCACCTAGGTTAAAGTACATTTTCATATTAGCAAAGGCTCTCACAGGGTGATTTTTTATCACGTCCATCGTGACCACCTCAATATCAAACATCTCGGAAATATACTTGAGCCCTTCTTCTTCGTTATTAGTAATTCTTCCATCTCTTAGAAGTAGTATTTTCTTATTATCTAGCTTAATATTGAACTCTTTAAATTTATCAACCATTTCTTTGAAAAACTCATTCATGTCAACTGATTCTCCTCTTTGTTCACCAATTTTAATTGGGACAATTTTTCGTATGTAACCTTGAGAGTCAAACATTACGGCACTACCACCTATATATCCCTCAGAACGCTTCATGGGAGCAACATCAATTCCAATGATGTAGTCATAATTGAACCTGTAATCTAGCACATAATACTTTACTCCAAGTTTAGATAATACTTGAAAAAGTAAGTTGTGTCTGACAAATAGATCAAGTCGATTTCTATCGTATTTGTCTCTTTTATTTTTTAAAGTATCTTCGTTAACCACTTGAGATATTACATTTAAATTAAAGAGTCTCCTTTTAATTTCCTCAAACTTCTCAGATGAAAGTTTATTTCTTGCAGCTATAAAGGCTAGGCCTAGTTCTTTTCCTTTCATGAAACTAGATACCTGCTCCACAACTTCTATAATACCTTTGTCAGAGTTTAAATCTTCAGTTATAACCTTTTCTTTCCCACGAAAGATACTGTCAGGATAACTGGGGCATCACCTCTTGAAGCCACTCAGTCACATCACCAGGCGGACAACCAAACCGAGAATGAAACCTAACAAAATTAT
>NZ_JASKLM010000007.1:0-48253 GCF_030153625.1 Pyrococcus sp.
GTAAGTAAATAATGGTTTCAGTCCTCATTTCTCTCCCCTTTTCTGAAGAGGTATCAGAAACTTAAACCTAACGTCCCACTGCTTATCCTGACAGTGTCCGAGGATAACATGGAAATGACGAAAGCAATAGTAAAAGAAAATCCCAGGATTGAAGAGATAAAAGAGTTATTGGAAGTTGCAGAGAGTAGGGAAGGGTTACTTACAATTTTTGCTAGGTGTACCGTTTATTATGAGGGAAGGGCCAAGAGTGAGCTTGGAGAAGGAGACAGGATTATAATAATAAAGCCTGATGGAAGCTTCCTTATCCACCAGAAGAAGAAAAGGGAGCCTGTCAATTGGCAACCCCCTGGGAGTAAAGTAAAAATGGAAGGAAACTCCTTAATTAGCATTAGAAGGAACCCAAAAGAAACACTCAAAGTTGATATAATTGAAGCATATGCAGCAGTTCTTTTCATGGCAGAGGACTATGAGGAGCTAACCCTAACTGGAAGTGAAGCAGAGATGGCTGAGCTCATTTTCCAAAATCCCAATGTTATCGAGGAAGGATTTAAACCAATGTTTAGAGAGAAGCCAATAAAGCATGGAATAGTTGATGTACTTGGCGTGGACAGAGAGGGAAATATAGTAGTTCTAGAACTGAAAAGGAGGAGGGCCGATTTACACGCGGTTAGTCAGTTAAAGAGGTACGTAGATGCACTAAAAGAAGAACATGGAAATAAAGTAAGAGGAATATTGGTGGCACCTTCTCTAACGGAAGGAGCTAAAAAGCTTTTAGAGAAACTTGGGCTAGAGTTTAGAAAGTTAGAACCTCCTAAAAAAGGTAAAAAGAAAAGTTCAAAACAGAGGACTCTAGACTTCTTCAACCCATACTAATTTCATGATGCAGCATTTCTCTAACCTTAACAAAAACCACCCCATTCTTTTCCTGAACTTCCACAACTCTTCCCAAACCTACAAGCTTTAGCTGAACCCTACAAATACTTATCTCCCTTTCATCGCTCTCCTCCCAGGGGACTCTCTGGTGACTTTTTTCCATTCTTGTAACCATTGCAATTATTCCCTCAGTCCCTCTCATTACATCCTCCAACGATTCATAGGTTAGAAAAACTAAATCCCCTTCTTTGACTTTCTCAAGGGTCATGTAATTTCTAGCGTTTCTAATTTCCACTGTTCTAATTGGATTTCTCATTAGGGCATCAAGAGTTCTCCTCGCTATACCCGATAATAGGGGAATTTCAACCACCATATTTCCACCCCAGCCTAGAGGTACATGGTCTCATACTGTCTCTCCATCTTCCTTCTAGCTTCTTCCATCTGTTCGTGCATCCTTCTAAGCTGCTCCTCTATCATTTCGGCCTCTTTAAGTAAGGGCTCCACTGATACATTTAATCCAAGCATTTTATTCAAAACCTCCACAACATTTGCTGCCGCCCTGGGATCAGGCCTATCCCCAAAAGTCTCACCAAGTAGAACATAGCTTTTGAGTCCAGCTCTAGAGGCCTCCCACAGCAATTTTCCACTCATTCCAGTTATTGAACCATACTTGAGGATCTTCACTCCCAGGCTTTCCAATTCTTTGTTTTCTTCCTCACTTCCACCAATGCCCCACACTTCAAAAGTGTCCTTAAAGAATCCAATTCCCATCCCTGCTAAAGAGATTACTTTCTCTGCGTTAACCTTCTTGAGATAGTTGACGATCTCCTTTGCAATTTCGTTAACTAGTGTAGGTGGAAGAAATATGTCTGCAATTGCAATTATTATGTTATTCTTTCCGTAGAATCTAAGGGGAGGAGTTGGCCTACCCTCCAAGATGAGGCTCATGGGGGGGATAAAGAGGCTATCAACGTAACCAATGAGATCCATGTCGAGCTCCTTAGCTAAAAAATTAGCGGCAATATGCCCGACTAGTCCAACCCCTGGGTATCCCTCTATAAAAATCGCATTCTCGACCTCAGGGAGAACGAGATTAACTGGCTTTTTCTCTTCCATACCGCCCACCATTGTTAATTTAGTTCCAAAAGGTTATTAAAGTTTTTGACTTTAAAGTAACCCTTATATTCTCCTAAATACCAATTAAGACGGTGATAACTATGCCCAAGATAGGGATAATCGGTGGTTCTGGAGTTTATGGAATTTTTGAACCGAAGGAAACAGTTAAAGTACACACACCCTATGGAAGACCCTCAGCTCCAGTGGAAATAGGGGAAATAGAGGGAGTCGAAGTTGCATTTATACCCAGGCACGGAAAGTACCATGAGTTCCCACCCCATGAAGTCCCCTACAGGGCCAATATATGGGCTCTTCACGAGCTTGGAGTTGAGAGGGTCATAGCGGTAAACGCCGTGGGTTCTCTAAAGGAGGAATACAAACCTGGAGACATAGTTATAATCGACCAATTCATTGACTTCACAAAGAAGAGGGAATACACATTCTACAATGGACCAAGAGTTGCTCACATCAGTATGGCCGATCCATTCTGTCCAGAGCTAAGAAGAATTTTCATCGAGACTGCAAAGGAGCTCAACCTGCCCGTTCATGAAAAGGGAACGTACATCTGTATAGAAGGACCGAGGTTCTCAACTAGGGCCGAGTCAAGAATGTTCAGACAGTTTGCAGATGTTATAGGAATGACTCTAGTTCCAGAGGTCAACTTGGCTAGAGAGTTGGGAATGTGTTACGTAAACATTTCAACGGTAACTGACTACGATGTTTGGGCCGAAAAGCCAGTTGATGCTCAAGAAGTTCTTAGAGTCATGAAGGAGAACGAAGAGAAAGTCCAAAAGCTTTTAAAAAGAGCAATTCCAAAGATTCCAGAAGAGAGAAAATGTGGTTGTGCAGATGTTCTCAAGACGATGTTTGTGTGAACTTTTTTATCTCCTATTTACTTTGTAACTTTGTAGCTGCAAACCACCTGGGATGCTAAATTTTTCAGCAAAATATAGAAACGTTTCTATGTTGATCTTAAAAACCCCCCAGAGTTTCATTTCCACTGGAACCAGGTTTTGAAAGGTAAGCAATTTTCACGAGTATTACATAAGCCAACGCAAAACTTATAAAGAATTTTACATTTATCTAATGAACATTTATTCAGTAATTAGCCATAATAACTTGTAAAAAAAATGAAAAAACTTTCATTATTTTCTGCTTTCTGTTATAAATACGTTCAAAGAAAAATATTTAAATATGCAGTCTACTTAATATGGGAGAGTGTTTGTCACCAGAAAAAATTTATTTTTTCTGGTGTTTGCCGCCCGGCTCCAGTGGAAATGAAACTCTGGGGGACTTCACTTCTGTTTAATAATTGGAAAATGTTAAACAAATTAGATTAATCTAATGAACTAAAAGGTGCAATAATGAACAAATTTTAATGACCATAAATGTTCATTTTGTCTCCACAGGAAATCTGAAGTTCCTGTAGAAATATGTAAACATCAAATGTCCAAAGATGTTCATTCGCTTATCTCATTTCCTGTGGAAGTTTTGGGCTGGGTGTGGAACTTCCACTGGAAAATATTGACATGTTTTTGTCAAGCAAAGGATAAAAACTCAACAGTTAAAGGAATAGTTGCCTTTCCAATGTTTCCTCTATTTCCAATGGAGATACTATATATCTATGGCATTTATCATAACTAAATTATTACATTTAGTTATATGGATGGGGGAAAAATTAACAACATGTGTTATGTTTCCTCTGGAAAATTGATCTATAATAATCTAGGAGCACAATTTCCAATGGAGGGTCATCAATGAACGAAGGTGAACATCAAATAAAGCTTGACGAGCTATTCGAAAAGTTGCTCCGAGCTAGGAAGATATTCAAAAACAAAGATGTCCTTAGGCATAGCTATACTCCCAAGGATCTACCTCACAGACATGAGCAAATAGAAACTCTCGCCCAAATTTTAGTACCAGTTCTCAGAGGAGAAACTCCATCAAACATATTCGTTTATGGGAAGACTGGAACTGGAAAGACTGTAACTGTAAAATTTGTAACTGAAGAGCTGAAAAGAATATCTGAAAAATACAACATTCCAGTTGATGTGATCTACATTAATTGTGAGATTGTCGATACTCACTATAGAGTTCTTGCTAACATAGTTAACTACTTCAAAGATGAGACTGGGATTGAAGTTCCAATGGTAGGTTGGCCTACCGATGAAGTTTACGCAAAGCTTAAGCAGGTTATAGATATGAAGGAGAGGTTTGTGATAATTGTGTTGGATGAAATTGACAAGTTGGTAAAGAAGAGTGG
This sequence comes from Pyrococcus sp., assembly GCF_030153625.1. Classification (NCBI taxonomy): domain Archaea; kingdom Methanobacteriati; phylum Methanobacteriota; class Thermococci; order Thermococcales; family Thermococcaceae; genus Pyrococcus; species Pyrococcus sp. The sequence goes on from NZ_JASKLM010000007.1 coordinate 4,253, forward strand.
TGATGAGGTTCTCTATTCATTAACAAGAATAAATACTGAACTTAAAAGGGCTAAAGTGAGTGTAATTGGTATATCAAACGACCTTAAATTTAAAGAGTATCTAGATCCAAGAGTTCTCTCAAGTTTGAGTGAGGAAGAGGTGGTATTCCCACCCTATGATGCAAATCAGCTTAGGGATATACTGACCCAAAGAGCTGAAGAGGCCTTTTATCCTGGGGTTTTAGACGAAGGTGTGATTCCCCTCTGTGCAGCATTAGCTGCTAGAGAGCATGGAGATGCAAGAAAGGCACTTGACCTTCTAAGAGTTGCAGGGGAAATAGCGGAAAGAGAAGGGGCAAGTAAAGTAACTGAAAAGCATGTTTGGAAAGCCCAGGAAAAGATTGAACAGGACATGATGGAGGAGGTAATAAAAACTCTACCCCTTCAGTCAAAAGTTCTCCTCTATGCCATAGTTCTTTTGGACGAAAACGGCGATTTACCAGCAAATACTGGGGATGTTTACGCTGTTTATAGGGAATTGTGCGAGTACATTGACTTGGAACCTCTCACCCAAAGAAGGATAAGTGATCTAATTAATGAGCTTGACATGCTTGGAATAATAAATGCAAAAGTTGTTAGTAAGGGGAGATATGGGAGGACAAAGGAAATAAGGCTTAACGTTACCTCATATAAGATAAGAAATGTGCTGAGATATGATTACTCTATTCAGCCCCTCCTCACAATTTCCCTTAAGAGTGAGCAGAGGAGGTTGATCTAATGGATGAATTTGTAAAATCACTTCTAAAAGCTAACTATCTAATAACTCCCTCTGCCTACTATCTCTTGAGAGAATACTATGAAAAAGGTGAATTCTCAATTGTGGAGCTGGTAAAATTTGCAAGATCAAGAGAGAGCTACATAATTACTGATGCTTTAGCAACAGAATTCCTTAAAGTTAAAGGCCTTGAACCAATTCTTCCAGTGGAAACAAAGGGGGGTTTTGTTTCCACTGGAGAGTCCCAAAAAGAGCAGTCTTATGAAGAGTCTTTTGGGACTAAAGAAGAAATTTCCCAGGAGATTAAAGAAGGAGAGAGTTTTATTTCCACTGGAAGTGAACCACTTGAAGAGGAGCTCAATAGCATTGGAATTGAGGAAATTGGGGCAAATGAAGAGTTAGTTTCTAATGGAAATGACAATGGTGGAGAGGCAATTGTCTTTGACAAATATGGCTATCCAATGGTATATGCTCCAGAAGAAATAGAGGTTGAGGAGAAGGAGTACTCGAAGTATGAAGATCTGACAATACCCATGAACCCCGACTTCAATTATGTGGAAATAAAGGAAGATTATGATGTTGTCTTCGATGTTAGGAATGTAAAGCTGAAGCCTCCTAAGGTAAAGAACGGTAATGGGAAGGAAGGTGAAATAATTGTTGAAGCTTATGCTTCTCTCTTCAGGAGTAGGTTGAAGAAGTTAAGGAAAATACTAAGGGAAAATCCTGAATTGGACAATGTTGTTGATATTGGGAAGCTGAAGTATGTGAAGGAAGATGAAACCGTGACAATAATAGGGCTTGTCAATTCCAAGAGGGAAGTGAATAAAGGATTGATATTTGAAATAGAAGATCTCACAGGAAAGGTTAAAGTTTTCTTGCCGAAAGATTCGGAAGATTATAGGGAGGCATTTAAGGTTCTTCCAGATGCCGTCGTCGCTTTTAAGGGGGTGTATTCAAAGAGGGGAATTTTGTACGCCAACAAGTTTTACCTTCCAGACGTTCCCCTCTATAGGAGACAAAAGCCTCCACTGGAAGAGAAAGTTTATGCTATTCTCATAAGTGATATACACGTCGGAAGTAAAGAGTTCTGCGAAAATGCCTTCATAAAGTTCTTAGAGTGGCTCAATGGAAACGTTGAAACTAAGGAAGAGGAAGAAATCGTGAGTAGGGTTAAGTATCTAATCATTGCAGGAGATGTTGTTGATGGTGTTGGCGTTTATCCGGGCCAGTATGCCGACTTGACGATTCCAGATATATTCGACCAGTATGAGGCCCTCGCAAACCTTCTCTCTCACGTTCCTAAGCACATAACAATGTTCATTGCCCCAGGAAACCACGATGCTGCTAGGCAAGCTATTCCCCAACCAGAATTCTACAAAGAGTATGCAAAACCTATATACAAGCTCAAGAACGCCGTGATAATAAGCAATCCTGCTGTAATAAGACTACATGGTAGGGACTTTCTGATAGCTCATGGTAGGGGGATAGAGGATGTCGTTGGAAGTGTTCCTGGGTTGACCCATCACAAGCCCGGCCTCCCAATGGTTGAACTATTGAAGATGAGGCATGTAGCTCCAATGTTTGGAGGAAAGGTTCCAATAGCTCCTGATCCAGAAGATTTGCTTGTTATAGAAGAAGTTCCTGATGTAGTTCACATGGGTCACGTTCACGTTTACGATGCGGTAGTTTATAGGGGAGTTCAGCTGGTTAACTCCGCCACCTGGCAGGCTCAGACCGAGTTCCAGAAGATGGTGAACATAGTTCCAACGCCTGCAAAGGTTCCCGTTGTTGATATTGATACTGCAAAAGTTGTCAAGGTTTTGGACTTTAGTGGGTGGTGCTGATGGAGCTTCCAAAGGAAATTGAGGAGTATTTTGAGATGCTTCAAAGGGAAATTGACAAAGCTTACGAGATTGCTAAGAAGGCTAGGAGTCAGGGTAAAGACCCCTCAACCGATGTTGAGATTCCCCAGGCTACAGACATGGCTGGAAGAGTTGAGAGCTTAGTTGGCCCTCCCGGAGTTGCTCAGAGAATTAGGGAGCTTTTAAAAGAGTATGATAAGGAAATTGTTGCTTTAAAGATAGTTGATGAGATAATTGAGGGCAAATTTGGTGATTTTGGAAGTAAAGAGAAGTACGCTGAACAGGCTGTAAGGACAGCCTTGGCAATATTAACTGAGGGTATTGTTTCTGCTCCACTTGAGGGTATAGCTGATGTTAAAATCAAGCGAAACACCTGGGCTGATAACTCTGAATACCTCGCCCTTTACTATGCTGGGCCAATTAGGAGTTCTGGTGGAACTGCTCAAGCTCTCAGTGTACTTGTTGGTGATTACGTTAGGCGAAAGCTTGGCCTTGATAGGTTTAAGCCAAGTGGGAAGCATATAGAGAGAATGGTTGAGGAAGTTGACCTCTATCATAGAGCTGTTTCAAGGCTTCAATATCATCCCTCACCTGATGAAGTGAGATTAGCAATGAGGAATATTCCCATAGAAATCACTGGTGAAGCCACTGACGATGTGGAGGTTTCCCATAGAGATGTAGAGGGAGTTGAGACAAATCAGCTGAGAGGAGGAGCGATCCTAGTTTTGGCGGAGGGTGTTCTCCAGAAGGCTAAAAAGCTCGTGAAATACATTGACAAGATGGGGATTGATGGATGGGAGTGGCTTAAAGAGTTTGTAGAGGCTAAAGAAAAAGGTGAAGAAATCGAAGAGAGTGAAAGTAAAGCCGAGGAGTCAAAAGTTGAAACAAGGGTGGAGGTAGAGAAGGGATTCTACTACAAGCTCTATGAGAAATTTAGGGCTGAGATTGCCCCAAGCGAAAAGTATGCAAAGGAAATAATTGGTGGGAGGCCGTTATTCGCTGGACCCTCGGAAAATGGGGGATTTAGGCTTAGATATGGTAGAAGTAGGGTGAGTGGATTTGCAACATGGAGCATAAATCCAGCAACAATGGTTTTGGTTGACGAGTTCTTGGCCATTGGAACTCAAATGAAAACCGAGAGGCCTGGGAAAGGTGCAGTAGTGACTCCAGCAACAACCGCTGAAGGGCCGATTGTTAAGCTAAAGGATGGGAGTGTTGTTAGGGTTGATGATTACAACTTGGCCCTCAAAATAAGGGATGAAGTCGAAGAGATACTTTATTTGGGAGATGCAATCATAGCCTTTGGAGACTTTGTGGAGAACAATCAAACTCTCCTTCCTGCAAACTATGTAGAGGAGTGGTGGATCCAAGAGTTCGTAAAGGCCGTTAATGAGGCATATGAAGTTGAGCTTAGACCCTTTGAGGAAAATCCCAGGGAGAGCGTTGAGGAAGCAGCAGAGTACCTTGAAGTTGACCCAGAATTCTTGGCTAAGATGCTTTACGATCCTCTAAGGGTTAAGCCTCCCGTGGAGCTAGCCATACACTTCTCGGAAATCCTGGAAATTCCTCTCCACCCATACTACACCCTTTATTGGAATACTGTAAATCCTAAAGATGTTGAAAGACTTTGGGGAGTATTAAAAGACAAGGCCACCATAGAATGGGGCACTTTCAGAGGTATAAAGTTTGCAAAGAAAATTGAAATTAGCCTGGACGACCTGGGAAGTCTTAAGAGAACCCTAGAGCTCCTGGGACTTCCTCATACGGTAAGAGAAGGGATTGTAGTGGTTGATTATCCGTGGAGTGCAGCTCTTCTCACTCCATTGGGCAATCTTGAATGGGAGTTTAAGGCCAAGCCCTTCTACACTGTAATAGACATCATTAACGAGAACAATCAGATAAAGCTCAGGGACAGGGGAATAAGCTGGATAGGGGCAAGAATGGGAAGGCCAGAGAAGGCAAAAGAAAGAAAAATGAAGCCACCTGTTCAAGTCCTCTTCCCAATTGGCTTGGCAGGGGGTTCTAGCAGAGATATAAAGAAGGCTGCTGAAGAGGGAAAAATAGCTGAAGTTGAGATTGCTTTCTTCAAGTGTCCGAAGTGTGGCCATGTAGGGCCTGAAACTCTCTGTCCCGAGTGTGGGATTAGGAAAGAGTTGATATGGACATGTCCCAAGTGTGGGGCTGAATACACCAATTCCCAGGCTGAGGGGTACTCGTATTCATGTCCAAAGTGCAATGTGAAGCTAAAGCCATTCACAAAGAGGAAGATAAAGCCCTCAGAGCTCTTAAACAGGGCCATGGAAAACGTGAAGGTTTATGGAGTTGACAAGCTTAAGGGCGTAATGGGAATGACTTCTGGCTGGAAGATTGCAGAGCCGCTGGAGAAAGGTCTTTTGAGAGCAAAAAATGAAGTTTACGTCTTTAAGGATGGAACCATAAGATTTGATGCCACAGATGCTCCAATAACTCACTTTAGGCCTAGGGAGATAGGAGTTTCAGTGGAAAAGCTGAGAGAGCTTGGCTACACCCATGACTTCGAAGGGAAACCTCTGGTGAGTGAAGACCAGATAGTTGAGCTTAAGCCCCAAGATGTAATCCTCTCAAAGGAGGCTGGCAAGTACCTCTTAAGAGTGGCCAGGTTTGTTGATGATCTTCTTGAGAAGTTCTACGGACTTCCCAGGTTCTACAACGCCGAAAAAATGGAGGATTTAATTGGTCACCTAGTGATAGGATTGGCCCCTCACACTTCAGCCGGAATCGTGGGGAGGATAATAGGCTTTGTAGATGCTCTGGTTGGCTACGCTCACCCCTACTTCCATGCGGCCAAGAGAAGGAACTGTGATGGAGATGAGGATAGTGTAATGCTACTCCTTGATGCCCTATTGAACTTCTCCAGATACTACCTCCCCGAAAAAAGAGGAGGAAAAATGGACGCTCCTCTTGTCATAACCACGAGGCTTGATCCAAGAGAGGTGGACAGTGAAGTGCACAACATGGATGTCGTTAGATACTATCCATTAGAGTTCTATGAAGCAACTTACGAGCTTAAATCACCAAAGGAACTTGTGGGAGTTATAGAGAGAGTTGAAGATAGATTAGGAAAGCCTGAAATGTATTACGGAATAAAGTTCACCCACGATACCGACGACATAGCTCTAGGACCAAAGATGAGCCTCTACAAGCAGTTGGGAGATATGGAGGAGAAAGTGAAGAGGCAATTGACATTGGCAGAGAGAATTAGAGCTGTGGATCAACACTATGTTGCTGAAACAATCCTCAACTCCCACTTAATTCCCGACTTGAGGGGTAACCTAAGGAGCTTTACTAGACAAGAATTTCGCTGTGTGAAGTGTAACACAAAGTACAGAAGGCCGCCCTTGGATGGAAAATGCCCAGTCTGTGGAGGAAAGATAGTGCTGACAGTTAGCAAAGGAGCCATTGAAAAGTACTTGGGGACTGCCAAGATGCTCGTAGCTAACTACAACGTAAAGCCATATACAAGGCAGAGAATATGCTTGACGGAGAAGGATATTGATTCACTCTTTGAGTACTTATTCCCAGAAGCCCAGTTAACGCTCATTGTAGATCCAAACGACATCTGTATGAAAATGATCAAGGAAAGAACGGGGGAAACAGTTCAAGGAGGCCTGCTTGAGAACTTTAATTCCTCTGGAAATAATGGGAAGAAAATAGAGAAGAAGGAGAAAAAGGCAAAGGAAAAGCCTAAAAAGAAGAAAGTTATAAGCTTGGACGACTTCTTCTCCAAACGCTGACCACAACTTTTAAGTTCTTTCTTGAGAATAAATTCCCAGGTGGCTTAGAGAATGAAGATTGTGTGGTGTGGTCATGCCTGCTTCTTGGTGGAGGATAGGGGGACTAAGATACTAATCGATCCATACCCAGACGTTGATGAAGACAGAATAGGCAAGGTCGATTACATTCTAGTTACCCACGAGCACATGGATCACTACGGTAAGACCCCACTAATAGCAAAGCTCAGTGATGCCGAGGTTATAGGGCCGAAAACAGTTTATCTCATGGCAATAAGTGATGGGCTAACAAAGGTCAGAGAGATAGAGGTGGGACAGGAAATCGAGCTGGGAGATATTAGGGTTAGGGCATTTTTCACAGAGCATCCAACAAGCCAGTATCCCCTGGGATATCTAATTGAAGGAAGCAAAAGAGTGGCTCACTTGGGAGATACATACTACAGTCCAGCTTTTACAGAGTTGAGGGGAAAGGTTGATGTTCTTTTGGTTCCAATAGGTGGGAAGTCCACCGCTAGTGTAAGGGAGGCTGCGGATATAGTGGAGATGATAAGGCCCAGGATAGCAGTTCCAATGCACTATGGAACGTACAGCGAGGCCGATCCTGAAGAGTTCAAGAAGGAGCTCCAAAAAAGGCGCATATGGGTTTTAGTAAAGGATCTTAAGCCCTATGAGGGTTTTGAAATCTGAAGGTGTTTCAATGCTAAATACTGAGCTCTTAACCACTGGAGTCAAGGGGTTAGATGAGCTTTTAGGTGGTGGAGTTGCTAAGGGAGTAATACTCCAAGTTTACGGGCCATTTGCCACCGGGAAGACAACTTTTGCAATGCAGGTTGGATTATTGAATGAGGGAAAAGTGGCTTATGTTGATACTGAGGGGGGATTCTCCCCCGAAAGGTTAGCTCAAATGGCAGAATCAAGGAACTTGGATGTGGAGAAAGCACTTGAAAAGTTCGTGATATTCGAACCTATGGATTTAAACGAGCAAAGACAGGTAATTGCGAGGTTGAAAAATATCGTGAATGAAAAGTTTTCTTTAGTTGTGGTCGACTCCTTTACGGCCCATTATAGAGCGGAGGGGAGTAGAGAGTATGGAGAACTTTCCAAGCAACTCCAAGTTCTTCAGTGGATTGCCAGAAGAAAAAACGTTGCCGTTATAGTTGTCAATCAAGTTTATTACGATTCAAACTCAGGAATTCTTAAACCAATAGCTGAGCACACCCTGGGGTACAAAACAAAGGACATCCTCCGCTTTGAAAGGCTTAGGGTTGGAGTGAGAATTGCAGTTCTGGAAAGGCATAGGTTTAGGCCAGAGGGTGGGATGGTATACTTCAAAATAACAGATAAAGGATTGGAGGATGTAAAAAACGAAGATTAGAGCCTGTCGTAGACCTCCTGGGCAATCCTCAGCGTTGCCTTATAGAGCTTCTCACTAATAATTCCCTCCTCGTAGTGTTCCTTTAGCTTCTCCTTATCTATGATCTCCTTCTTTCCGTCTGGCCACCTCACTATGTCGACCTCTAGATCCACATATCTTGCCTTATCTGGATAGATCTCCACAGGGGTGTTGATGTTGTAGAACTCTCCCTTAAGGTTGCCATCTTTATCATAGTATCTGTGAACAAACCACCACTTTCCAGCCTCTATTTCAGTTATTGCGTAATCTCCACTCTCTATTGGCACTTCCAGTCCATCATAGAACTTTCCTGGCCTTAGATATCTCTTTATTGTCACTTTTAAAGGATCCGTGGATACCTCTATTACTTCCCCTGGGCCAATCTTTATTATCTGCCCATCAGGTTTCACGTGGTTCAGCGTGAATATCCAACCAACCTTTGGTCCTTTACTGGTAATTATAGCTTCTAGAAATCCTTTACTTATCTTCTGCCTCTGGGACGGGAGTTTTGCCAGAATCCCCTCTGCGACATCTACAGCTAATGTAAACTCTGGGTCGTAGGACTTGAACTGGTGGTGCCCTTCAATTGTGGGAACAACTTCATTCCTAATCTCATCAAGCTTTTTCTTGACTCCACCACCGAATTCAATCTCGTAAATTTCCCTCCCCTCTATTATCTCTGCTGGAGCTGAGAACTTCTCTGCCTCCTTCAGCTTATCTGCAATTTTTGAAAGCCTCACTAGTTCATCCCTTAACGTGTTCCAATCCTTGTAAGCGGCAGCAGTTCTCCAGAGAACACCCCACTCTCCAAGATCAACACTTAGTCCCAGGATTCTCAACCTTTCCCTTTCCTCGGGATCCTTTATCTTTCTGGAAATCTTCACGTGTCTCTGAACTCCTATGGGCTTTGGAATCAGCACTGCATAGTCACCCGGGATTGTTATTAAGGTGCTTAGGTGTGGGAGGACGTTGTGCTTCTTCACTTGAACAACAACTTCATCCCCTTCGGCAGCATCTGGAAGCTCCTCTATGAGAACCGTTCCAATAACATTCCCAATATCTACATAAACAAACCTGTCATCTCTTTTCACCACAAGCCCCTTGTAAATTCCATGGAGCTTATAGGGGAGCTTTCTAAAAAAGACGTCAATAAACTCCTCCTCAAAGACCTTCTTCACCGCCTCCACTTTGGTTCCAACGATTGTCACACCGTGGTTTTTGTCGTAGATGTCGACGTCAAAGTCCTCATAGCTCTTCTCAATTCCAAACCTCTCAGCTATCACGTCGCTTGGCTGTACTATCTTGAAACCCCTGTCCATTAGGAGCTTTGTTAGGGCCGTGCTATATATTCCCCTTATCCTCACCGCTATTTCTGATTCTGTAGACACTTTCACCACCCCTATTCATCTTTTCCACGACTCCAATGAGCGTGAGTCCCTCTAGGATCTCTTCCAGTTCTTCTCTCTTGATACCAGTTTCTCTCTCCAAATGCCTTATTTCAACCCATCTAAGCCCAAGCTGATTAAGACTCCTTAAGGAGGTTTCCACCTTGAAAAGTGCCGATGGCTTATTGTAGAGTATGCTTAAGAATTTTACCAAAACTCCAATTTTTTCACTTACTTCCTCGGCTTTCATTATCCTGTTAAGAATCGGTTCTGGGATTCCCCCCTCTTTTTGGAGAAGATCTGAAAATTCTGCATAGAGAAGGAGAGAACTGAGATTTTCTGTTACGAGGTAGTCATAGTTTCTGTTGAAGTTTGCAAGAGTTTTGATGTAAACATCGGGATCTTCCATGTTCCTTATTATGTCTTCTATTATTCCCTTCATCCTGGATTCTAATCTAAGCATCTCCTTGACGAGATTTTCAAACTCTCTTCCGATTTTTGGGCTCTCACTCAAGAGGTCAAAAAGAATCCTAATTTTCTTGTTTTCAATTTCATAAGCTGATCTGCAGATGTCTTTTATGTCCTTTTCGAGAAGAAGTCGGGGGATTAAATCTTCAAAGTCCCTATGGAGACTTTGGAGTTCTTTGACCTTCTCAGATAGCATTTTATATCCCCATAATATATCTTCCAGGGAATATTTAAGGATAGTTATATTGAAGATTTTTCGGTACACGATGTTTGGGCTTATTTTTTGATTCTTGGTTTTCTTTGAGCTTTATTCTTGAAATAAAGGTTTTTAAGGGGTTAGGATTTAATTTAGTAACTTGAAGTTATTATTTGCAGCATGTTACAGTTTTGCTACTTATTTGTTACGAAAGTTTTTCGAAATTTTTTGAATAGCATGCTAAATATAGATTTTTGTAAGAAGTTTGAGAGATTCTGTTGGATTATTATAATTAGGTAGGAGTTTGCTTGGTTGAGTTAGTTAGGTATTCCTCTGGGATAGGGTGTGAAAAGGGTTGATTTTTCCCAGGGTTACCCTGGGAGTATTTTTGATTTAGGGTCTCAGGGGGCGTTGGTTTGTTTATAAATGGGGGGTTGCTGGGTAAGTTGGATGCCCCGTAAAGGTTATAAATTCGAGTGATATAGTTACTCCGTAGGAGTATTGGGGCGAAAAAGCCCCCTGTTCCAATAAGACTAAAATAGAATTGAAAGATCATTTCTCGCCCCCAAACTCCGCCCGAACTTATCGGTTCCAATAAGACTAAAATAGAATTGAAAGCTAACCAATACGTGACGTTATCGCCGACCGCTGTACCGTTCCAATAAGACTAAAATAGAATTGAAAGTTCGGATATATGGATGTTGGTGCTGATAATGAATTTCAGTTCCAATAAGACTAAAATAGAATTGAAAGCTTCAAAGGGCAATAAACCACTTAGAAGAAGCTAATGTTCCAATAAGACTAAAATAGAATTGAAAGAGTGACGTGAAGTCATTGTATAAGTATAAGGCAAGGTGTTCCAATAAGACTAAAATAGAATTGAAAGTGTCTTCTTCTCTTACAAAGTTTTCAATGAGTTCAAGTTCCAATAAGACTAAAATAGAATTGAAAGAGGGTTGGGTTCTCAATGGTGTATGGAGCGTTTCTTAGTTCCAATAAGACTAAAATAGAATTGAAAGGGTCTCATCTCCTGCAGCCTTTCTTCCCTCAACCCACGTTCCAATAAGACTAAAATAGAATTGAAAGCTGTCTCCCTAAGAGCATACAATCCTCTGTACTCTATGTTCCAATAAGACTAAAATAGAATTGAAAGGGAGTAGAAATGCCCAAATTCCCCTTAGGGACAAGATGGTTCCAATAAGACTAAAATAGAATTGAAAGCACCACCACGATGAAGGTACCGTTCTCAACGTCTACTTCAGTTCCAATAAGACTAAAATAGAATTGAAAGAATCAACCCCAAACCTTGCAAGGGTTGCCTCAACTGGGTTCCAATAAGACTAAAATAGAATTGAAAGAACTTCCTCTCCAACTCCCTCACCTCCTCATCCGACAAGTTCCAATAAGACTAAAATAGAATTGAAAGACTGGATTGAGAGCAACTTGTCGAATTATGTCGTCAAGCTCGTCATTGAGTTCCAATAAGACTAAAATAGAATTGAAAGGATAATGCTAGGTTATTATATAGGTATAAGGCAAGGTGTCCAGTTCCAATAAGACTAAAATAGAATTGAAAGCGACACTGATGACGTCTCAACAATGTACAGGCTGGCTGTTCCAATAAGACTAAAATAGAATTGAAAGTTCGGGGGTCACTATAAGAGAGGGAGACACGGTTTTGTTCCAATAAGACTAAAATAGAATTGAAAGAGGACTATAGTGAGCCAGCTGTTATGACTGTAAATATGTTCCAATAAGACTAAAATAGAATTGAAAGGTTTCCAAGCCATTCCAACCACCCCACATGTGTTGTTTTCATGTTCCAATAAGACTAAAATAGAATTGAAAGTTTGTGATAGTGTTCTTTGCAACGAAGAGCTTGCTGGTCAGTTCCAATAAGACTAAAATAGAATTGAAAGTACTAGCGTCCTATGGGATATTCAAGCGTAAGGTTCAGGTTCCAATAAGACTAAAATAGAATTGAAAGATAACTTGGCCCTTCCTTGTTTCTCTTGGAGCTCTTTCGTTCCAATAAGACTAAAATAGAATTGAAAGGAACATTGTCCCCTCCTCCAAACAGTTTTTCATGTCTGTTCCAATAAGACTAAAATAGAATTGAAAGTAGAGTGCGGCGATTATTTTGGTTCTCAGCGTTGCTCGTTCCAATAAGACTAAAATAGAATTGAAAGTCAGCAGTTACGTCGTTCTTCCAGGTGAGAATACCATGTTCCAATAAGACTAAAATAGAATTGAAAGAGAGAATCTGGTAAGGAGACAGTAAACTGATCATGCAATGTTCCAATAAGAACTAAAATAGAATTGAAAGAGAGGCCCCCACATCTGATTTAATCTGAGATGGAACTTCCACAATTGTTCCAATAAGACTAAAATAGAATTGAAAGACGGTTGGCCTTGATACACTGGCCAAAAGAAATCTACGGTTCCAATAAGACCAAAAATAAAATTGAAAAAGCACATTTATTTTTCAAAGGTGGAAGAGACACATGCTCGGATATTTGAATGTGAGGTCTGATAAGATATGTGTTCGATGTTTTTAACACGAGTTTTTAAATTAATGAAAATACGAGATATTTTTCTATTCTTTGTTTAAAATTGTTTCTAATAAAAATTTTTAAACTAGTTTAAAATTGTTTCTAATAAAAATTTTTAAACTAGAAATTAGAAAAATTCTAAAGATCTAAAGAATCACGGCAATCATCATGGAATTAACGTTCGTTCTCGTGGGCCCAGTTATAACAAGAGCCTTCGCCCTCTTCAGCGCCTCATAGGCGTTGTGTCTCTTTAAGTATTCCTCAACGTCAATGTTCTCTTTTTTAAGAACCTCCAATGTGTAGCTATCTACCAATCCTCCAGCAGCATCTGTGGGCCCGTCAGTTCCGTCGGTATCTATGACCAGCACGGCAACTCCTCTAAGCCCTGCTATCTTCCTCGCTATACTTAGGGCAAGCTCCTGGTTAGGCCCACCAAGCCCAGCTTCCCCCTGTATTGTAACTGTAGTTTCACCTCCAGCAATTAGAACACATGGCCTCTTGAAGGGTCTGTTTCTGTGGTAAACCTCTTCGATTATAGAACCAAGAGCAATCCCCACTTCTCTGGCCTCCCCCTCAAGTGTTGTTGTTAGTATATAAGCATTTAAGCCAAGCTCTTTAGCCTTTCTTTCAACGGCTTCGCAGGCCAACGCGTTACTGGCAATGAGAAAGTTGTGAACATTTGGCAAATCCTCCTTTAATGTCTCTTCAACCTTCCCCTCAAGACCAAGCTCTATATATCTCCTCACGCTCTCTGGAATCTTATCCCAAAGGTTGTAGAGCTTGAGGATCCTATATGCATCCCTAAACGTTGTTGGGTCTTTCACCGTTGGCCCAGAGGCTATTGCTTCCAGGGGATCACCTACAACATCTGAAACAATCAAGCTTATCAGTGTTCCTTTGACGAGCTTTGCCAGTTTTCCTCCTTTAACCTTTGAGATGTGCTTTCTAACTGTGTTTATTTCATATATCTTCGCCCCACTCTTGAGGAGGAGCTCATTTGTCTTGATCTTGTCCTCGAGGCTTATTCCATCTTCGGGGAGTGTGAACAAGGCCGACCCTCCTCCAGAAATCAGAACCAATAGAATATCGTTTTCTTTCACCTTTTTCGCGAGTTCAACTCCAAGCTTAGCCCCTTTCACTGAGTTTTCATCTGGAATTGGGTGTCCTGCTTCAATGACCCTTATCTTCTTTAGAGGTAGGGAGTAGCCGTACTTTGTTACCGCTATTCCTTCCCTTATCCTATCTCCTAAAATCTCTTCCACGGCCTTTGCCATTGAACATGCGGCCTTCCCAAAGGCCAACACGTAAATATCTCCTTTTATTTGAAACTCTTTTCCGTTAACTATGAGCTTATCCCCCTCAATTCTGAGTACTCTCTTTACGGCCTCATAAGGATCCGCGCTCTTTATTGCTTCTTCCATCATTGCAAGTGCTATTTCTTTTGTCCTAACATCTCCCTGGGAGAGTAGGTCCTCCCTGTTCATTTCACTCACCATAAAGATATAAGGTTTGGAGAATATTAAATTAAGGTGGATTCAATGTGCAGAATTCTTCTTGCGGTTGGTGAGGGTCAAAGGATTGTCCCCTGGATTGAAGCCTTTGTTAAAGCCTCTGAAAATGATCCTTATAAAGAGGCTAGGGGAAAGGGAAGGAGCCACAAGGATGGCTGGGGTTATGTTTTAATAACTGAGGATTACGTTAAGCACTACAAGTCAAGAAGGCCAGTATTTGAGGATGAAGAAGTTGATGAGCTGAAGGGGAGTATCTCTAATTTCTCAGTTTTAATGGCTCACTCTAGGGCAGCTAGTCAGGGAAGTGTGGAAACATTCAACGCTCAGCCCTTCTCATTTGGAAGTCCTCACGGCTATCAGCTTTACTTCATGCACAATGGCGACTTAAACAAGTCAATGCTTTTAGAGGCCCTGAAGCTTCCAGCAGAGAAGTTTTTGAACGTTTCCGATTCCTACGTTGCAGGGATGTATGCATCTCTTTTCATAACTTCCCAGGAAGATGAGGAAATAGTTAAAGCTATCTCGGCTTTAAAGGAAGTTGTTAATACCTCCCTCAACGTTGGAATGATCTTGGCCTCCCCTGGGAAGTTAAAGGTTGTTGGAGTAGCGTACATGAGGGAAGAATTCCTGGAGAGAAAGGCGGAGAGGGATTATATGAGGTTGATAAGCTTTCCAGACTCTGATCTCTTCGTCTTGGCCTCCTCGACACTGGAGCTGTACACCTACTTCCCAGTGGACGATGTTCCCAATGCCACCCTCTTTGCTCTGGATGTTAATTTAAAAGAGAAGGAGTTTGAGGTTAGGAAGTACTCCTTTTAACGTTGAACTTTTCCCTAGAGAGGAATAGATAGGCCTCATTTGCAAGGGGCTTTGGTACAAAATCTATTAGAATATCAGAACTTTTTATTACCTCTTTTACGTTCTTCCCAGCTGAAAACTGACCCTTTTTGAATATCTCTTCGAGAACTTCCACTATAAACCCACCAACCTTCTTTTCAGCCATTAAATCCTTCCCCTCTATCCACACCTTCTCATTCTTCTCGTAAAATCTCCTTCCGTGAGAAGTAAAGTAGAGGGGCCCTCTCTTTATCTCAATCCTGGGTTTTTCTACTCTATCAACTTCTAGAAATATGAAGTTCCTTCCGTAATCAATGCCAAATACTTTGAAGCCTTCAATCTCCAGGGCCTTTGCTAGGCCTTTAGCTGTTTTCTCAACTTGGGGGAGTAGGAGATCATCCACTAACTTCGGGGGTGTGAAGAGTAAGGTAACTAAGTGTGTTCCCTTTCTCTTGAGTTCTTCCCTGTAATTTCCCCTCTTCTCCCCTGGGAAGAAAAATTCTAGGGAAGGTTTCTCTAAGAACTGCATTGATGAGAAGTAGAAGAGGCCAAATCTCTCCCAGCTTAAGTTGGCCGCAACGTTTCTCCTTGGGTCAACTGGATCTATAACTATCAAGGGTTTATCCTCTTCGGCTTCCCTCTTTATTGTTTTCATAGTTATTTCGCTTTCCTTCTTCATCCACTTTCCAGTGTCAATTATCTTCTTTTTAAGCATAAAATCTGCCTTCTCCAGCACGCTTAGAAATGACCCAAATTCTATGACAAGTATTTCGGCAAGATAGCCCGAGAATCCCCTCACATATATTTCGCTTCCATAGGCTTTTATTCCCTTTAAAAAGCGTTTGAAAAGCCTTACCTCATTGTTCTTCCCCTTTAAATTTTCAATAACCCATTTCGTATGGAGTATCGACCTGTCAACTGCCGTCCTTACATCCTTCCAGCTTTTAACGTCATAGCATGGAACTATGTCCACCTTAACTCCCTTATATTCGGCTCTAACGTAGGGATGCTCGGCATAGGCTAATTCATACCTTCCAAGCTTTTTCCCTAAAACCTTTCCTGCTTCTAATCCTTTCTCCCTAAGCTTTTCTAAGCTTGTATCCAGGGGAAATGCAATGAAGAGATCTAAATCGTGGTCTCCAGCGAGATAAGTGTTCTTTGCCAGAGAACCAACGAAGTATGGCTTAGCGTTGAGGTTGAGCTCCTCAATTGTCTCTCTGGCCTTTTCCTC
Source organism: Pyrococcus sp. (assembly GCF_030153625.1). Classification (NCBI taxonomy): domain Archaea; kingdom Methanobacteriati; phylum Methanobacteriota; class Thermococci; order Thermococcales; family Thermococcaceae; genus Pyrococcus; species Pyrococcus sp. The sequence continues at coordinate 20,212 of NZ_JASKLM010000007.1, forward strand.
AATTTCACTCATAAGTGTTTTGACAAACCTCTCTTCTTCTTCCTTTGGGACTATTTTCTGGAGAGCTTCTTCAATGACTTCTTCAATATCCATGTTTGCACATGCCCTTAGGAAGTATTTTACCCTTTTGCTTTTGTCTCACAAAAAATAGAAGGTATGCTATAGGGTGCACTGAGAACTTTCATCTCCCGAGAGATCCCCATGAGCAATCCTTATGTTGGAGGAAAGCAATATGATCTAACTTAACGATGGAGTGGTGCCATCACGTTAATGTTCGAAAATAATTCAAAAATTTCCCTATTCGCTTAATTCGAATCTTGCTAGTGTTTCATATATTGGGCCCTTGGGGGTTAGAGTGCTCTTTTTTAGTTCAATTGCCTCAACTATGAAGGAACCGAAGTCTTCATTTGCGAGTTCCTTAAGCTTCATGGCAAGGCCGAGCTTGTCTTTAACAAACTTTACCCTTCCAAGGGTTATGTGGGCCACAAAGTTGCCCTCCTTTTTAAAGCCGAGTTTTGCTAGCTCATCATCTATTTCCTTGGCGATCTTCTTTATTATTTCATCATTTTCAACTCCAGCCCAGATAACTCTCACATAATTGGGATTTGGAAAGACTCCTATTCCCCTAACATTGACTTCGTGCTTCTTGTACTTTTTGGCAATTTTCTCAAGGATTTTCTTGATTTCTTCTGCCTGCTCTTCTGTGATTTCTCCCAGAAACTTTAGAGTTATGTGAAAGTTTTCCCTCTCGACGAACTTTATCTTGGCTTCCTTTGATCCTATGTAGTCTTGAGCCCTAACAAGTGCATCCCTAACGCTCTCACTAACGTCTATAGCTATAAACGCCCTCATGTTTGTGAGTAGTCTTGGGGAGTTATAATTCTTTTCACTTTCTACTCCTGTGATAGTGGGGGGAAGGCATAATGAGTTATCTCATAGCTAAAACTTCCCTTTTCGTGGTCAAAGGTTGTTCTTTTGCTGGTTTCTTTTTTAGAGATATCGAATGTGAACGGGAGTGTGAAACCAACTGCATTGATCACAACTGGTAGCGAAAACGGTATAGATCCTTAAATCATGCATCCTACACCCTCGATTGATGATTCATCACCATTTGAGCTAGTAATAGAGGAAAATCGTCTTAGATAGGCTTTTCCATTATCAGTGCTCTCGCTTTGTACCCTCTCTCCTCATACCATTTAACAGCTGGATTGTCAATCTCAACCCTTAGAACAATCTTTTTTGCTCCTCTCTCTTTTGCCCATTCTTCAGCTTTTCTTAAAAGAGCGGAACCTATTCCCAATCCCCTAGCCCATTTAACCACCTCGATATCATATATGTATGCTATCTTAACGTAATCCACTGTGTCGAGGGTTATGCAGATCCATACATGTCCTAGAAGCTCACTCCTTTCGTTAAGGGCAACGAAGAACTTGTGCTCTCCTTGTGAAAGTAAACTTTCAAATAGCTCTTCATGCCTCTCCTCGTATTCCTCGTAAGAAATAGGAAAACGAACAAAGGAATAGCTTATCTCCCTATCGAGTTTCTTAATCTCTTCTATATACTCCTCACCGTCAACTATTGTGTATTCCATGGAGGGCTTCCTCCTTAGTTATTTCGACCCACTCATCTCCCCTTAAGTACACGTATCCCTTTGTATACTGCTCGAAGATTGAGTATATCTTTTCCCTGAACTCTGAAGGTATGTTGTCGAAGTGCGAGTTTCTGTCGTCAAAGTGAATCATCTCAACGTGATCCCTTCTTTCTCCCCTAAGCGGAAAATCCGGATTTCTCTGTTTTATTAAATAAAGGGAATGCTTGAGCTCATCCTTATCGAGTCTAACTTTTCCCTTAGCTATCCTCTTGGGTAAGGTTTCTATATGTTCCCTTTTATATTTAATCAGCGTTGGATCTATTCCATTAGCTAACAAAAAAGTTAGTATTCCATTGCATTTGAAGCAGGTTCCGCATGGCACGTAATCATCTCCCTCTTTGTGCACCGAGTGACAGCTCCTTTGAAGCTTGAATAGCTCTGGATAGCGATTGTAGAGGATCCTCTCAACTATGAGTCCAGTTATTGGTCTCACAGCGGACCACTGTCTTATGTTTAACCCTCTCTCAGCGAACCATCTCGTCATATATTTATCGAAGAATTGGCTCTGGTCTAGAACGGCGTAGAAGTGAGGTATCCCGTGAAACTCATAGGTGAGTCCCCTAGGGTCATCGTATTCATTTCCAAGCAAAACATTTCCTATGTTGTACTTCTCGATTAATGGGAGGAAAGAAAAGACGTAATGCTCGAAGAAGAATAATCTAATTGGGTAGATCTCTGCCCTTGGTTTCCCAACATTTTGGAGTATCTTCATGTTCCTTTCTATAAAGGTGTAAAGCCTGTCAACGTTGCTCCATACTTTTTTAGTGTTGGATTCGTTCTCTTTGAACCATTTATAGGCAGTTAGTGCCACTTTCCAGTGGCCTCCGGACTCGTTGAAGAAGAAGGGATAAACATTACATCCTATCTCCTTTAGTATTCCATAGGTAAGAAGACTCTCTTTCCCACCGCTGAGCATTACTGCACATTTATTATAGTCTGGATTCAACTCGATGTCTTCCATTTCAATTCCTTCTGGAGTGACCTTTGCAAGAGGTTGAGGCCTTATCTCCTTTGGAATAAATTCCTCCTTCACATATCCTGTTCTCTTGTATATCCTATTCACCAGGATATCGTTAGCTGTGAGCTCCATCATCTCTGTAAAAAATTTCAGATCTCTGGGATCGAGTGGAAAGTTAAAGAGTATCTCTGGCGTGAAGAGCCCATAATTTATTGCAGGGGTTATAACCATTAGCTTGGCGAAAACTTCATTTTTAGGTATCTTTTCTTTGTAGGTGTGAATTAGCTTGAACTTCTTCTCTTCCCCATCAATGGATATGGTATAAAGAGAAGAGATTCTCCTGGAGGAGATCTTTGGTTTCTCAATAACTATGTAGTCAAAGCACTTGAGAAGCATTTACGGCCCCCTCTTGTGGTACTGTAACTTTTATGCGCTCTACCTCCTCTAAAATAGCCTTAACTATATCATCCACACCTTCATACAGAGGTACTCTCGTGAGAATTCCATAAGTTTCTTCTATCTCTCTGGCTTTTTGCAGGGCTTCCTCTTTTGTAAGTCCTTCTGAGTTTATCGTAATTGCTATCGGCTTTTTCCCTGATAAAAGCTCTATTAGCTGTATGTACTTTTCCAATGGAGGAATTTCATATTGTGGAAAATCATCAAAGAACTTTCTAGCCGGGGCGTGTTGGAGGATTATATAGTCAGGCCTACCTGCGGCGATTAGCTCAAATCCCCCAGGATACGCTGGATGGAGTAGTGAACCCTCACCGTGGGTAACGATGACGTCTGGATTCTCCTCCTTCCATGCTCTCCAGATGACGTCTTCAATTGCTCCTACAACGAAGTCGTTGATTATGGAATCCATAACTATGCAGTATTTTGCTCCTTGCATCCATCCAGTTTGTCCCATAGCCACGAAAACGCTCTTCTTTCCAAAGCGCTCAAAGGCTTCGTGAAGCATTATTGCGGTAGTTCTCTTTCCAATAGCTGCATCAGTTCCCAGCACGGCTATTTTTATGGCCCTAACCTCCTTGATCTTTCCGGTAAATGGGATCTTTAAATCCCTGTACATTTTCCTAACGTCAATTAACTGAACCTTGTACCTCTTTGCTAGCCGGGAGAACTCAGGATCATCGCTGAGGAAGTTGTGGAGACCGTTAACTATATTTATTCTTTTCTTTATCGCCTTCTTTATGATCTCCCTATAAAGAGGAGGTAGGTATCCCCCAGGAGTTGCCACTCCAATTATGAGGTACTTAACATCTGGATGCTCTGCAAGGGCTTCTTCAAGACTTCCATATATGGGGATTCCTCTGTATATTCCATCAAGAATTTCTCCAGCATCCCTTCCAGCTAAGGTAGAGTCTATCACCCCAACAATTTCAAATCTCTTGGAGTACCTAACGAGGCCGTGGGCAGTTTTTCCATCCGTAGTTTTGTACCTTCCCTCGGCTAGGATTAGGGCCTTTTCCATTTTCAAATCCCTCCAGTTAGGAGCAACACAAAATTCTCATTATTCACGCCAAATTTTCTCACAAATTTAACAAGTCCAACTAAAGTTAGAGTGGAAGCTGGAAGTGCTTTTATCCCCTCACTCATCTCCAAAATCTTTGCATATTTTAATGCTGTATCATCACCAAAACCAAAAATATAGCCGTTAGAATCTTTTATGGCTTCGAGCGCATTCTGCAAATCGAAGGATATCGAGGAAACGAGGGGCTCATTAAAATCAGTCTCAACGAAGTCTTTTACTTCTTCAACTCTTCCTGTATAGAAAGCGTTGAGCACTTGGTTTCCATAGCTAGTTGTGACCCCAATTATCCTAGGCATAACTCCATATTTTTTGAATCCATAATAAATTCCAGCTAGTGTGGAGCCGTTTCCTACGGGAACAAATACCGCATATGGCTCTATTTCTTCCAGGATTTCCTTTGAAATTAAGGAATAAGCTTCATAATCAACTGCAGGCTGTGTTCCTGGGTTTGCATCGTAATAGTTCATAGTTTTTGCAAATATTTTGCTCATGAGAACTGCCTCTTCGTACGCTCCATCTACAAATATGACATCTGCTCCATACTCCTTCATTTCTTCTACCCTTGAATTCCTATACTGCCTTGGAACAAAAATTACCGCTTTTATCCCTTCCTTCTTAGCAAAGTATGCTATAGCTACTCCGTAATTACCACAAGTTCCTACAGTAATTCCAGAAAAGCCAAGATCTTTCGCCTGCTTAACGTGAGCTTTAGCTATTCTATCTTTGTGAGTTCTCGTAGGATTGTGCATTTCAAGTTTTAAGTATATCTTGGAGATGTTCAGTTTCTCCTCTAACTTCATAGCCCTCAATAATGGGGATCCTTCGGGATCTGTCTCGTTATCCATATATGACACAATATTTCTCTATTTTTAAATTTGAGTGCTTATTTTTCTTTTTTTAAGCCTTACAATGGTTTCTTTTCTGTATTATTGAGGTAGAGCATTGTAAGGTTGAATATGGGTATATAAACTTTTCTCCTTAGGTATAACTGTTATTCTCGATTAACATTGTTATTCTGGCCTAATAATTTTAGATTTTTGACGAGATGGGAAAGATCGCATCGAAAAGTTTATAAATTCGTGGTTTCTTTATGTAGTGCCCCAATAGGGGCGGGAGGTGTGAAGTATGCAACCCCCAAAGAAAAAGAAGAAAGTTGAAGACTATGAAGAAGAAAAAGAAATCCAAGAGGAAGATTGGGACGAAGAATTTGAATTTGAGGAAGAAGATGAGGAAGAAGAGGAGTACGAAGATTGGGACGAAGAAGAGGAAGATTGGGACGAGGAAGAAGACGATTGGTGATCTCTCTTCTCCTTTCCTTTCTTCTCCCCCTTATAGGGGATTAAAATGAAGATTTCTCACAAAAGGGAAGACATATCCCTAAGAACACTTGAAGATTCTGCTTTATTCGCTCATCTCAAAAAGTCGAAGATCAAGTGGTTCTATGCATTTGTTCCTTTCAAGATTTCAACTGGACGAACTTCTACTTTAATCCCCCTTCTAACATTAGAAAACGGAGGTTCCTCCCAGGAAGTGAGCATAGTAAATGCTGTTGGAAGCTTAGCTTCCATGATCGGGGGCATATTTTGGGAAAACTCTCCGACAAGTTGCTTAAGAGGAAACCTTTCCTAATATTAGGGTTCCTTGGAACGTCGATTTTCGCTTTCTTAATGGCTTTTTCGAGGAGTGTCCACCAGGTAGTTATCCTTAACTTTTTATTCGTTGCGACAACCATTTCAATTCCAGTCATACTCATCGCTAGGATCTTGAAGAGAAATCAACTAGATTATGGGATTGCAAAATTTAACGAGATAGGTGGATGGGGTGGGTTGCTGGACGTCATTTGTGGAGATGGAGTATCCGGCGGAGGCATAATAAGTTAAATCACCACTGAATGTGTCGTAGCTAAAGCTTTTCTCCTCATAATACTGTGTTTGAGGGCCTCCATGACCGAAGGGCAAAAAGTCCTCAAACCATGCATCTTGAATGGGCACATTTACTTGTGTGTAGAGCTCTTTTAGGGCGAAGTATTTCCTATCCATGTCCCCAATATGGGAAATCTCAGCGAGGTATGCGTATTGTCCAGAGTGGAAGCTGTGTAATAGTACTTGATCCTTATTGCATGATACACCTGGCCTCCATATTGGGAGGCGTACCTGACTTTCCAAGTAGTGCTCCCTATGAATTTCCAGCCTCTATTTACTCCCTTTATTTCAAGAGGTTCCTTAAGAAATGCACTTCTTTCCACTAAGAATTCTCTAATGTCGTTAATATTATATCTTCCCTCTACTATGTATAGCATCGTTATATATCTCCTCCCAAAAGGTCTTACTGCAATTCCTACAAAAGATATATTCCTTTTGAGATCTGAGAGATTAAGAGAGATAGTCACGTCTTTTTCTAACTTCTCTAAAACTTCTTGAGCAAGTTTAATTGATTCATTTCCTTTAAAAATCAAGTATCCCTCTTCTCTTAGTTGGCGGAGAAAGAAATCTTGTGAGATATTGGGAGGTGTAGGTGTGGCTTTTGTATCAGCCTTTGCCATACCTACTGTAATAAGTATTCCAAGTATTATTGCTGCAATTCTCCTTAGCATTACGAAGTCACCATAAGTATTTTTTATTGAGTCTTTGTTATTTAAAATTTTTCTAATAAATAAAACTAATACAACTATACAAAAGAGTTTTAAAATGGTGGGATGTATCTAGATGGGGAACAATCATGACAATGGTGGATGTAATAAGCGTCACAAAGACGTTCTCAACCCCAAAGGGTAAAGTTGTGGCAGTTGATAATCTAAGCTTCAAAGTTAAGAGGGGACAAGTATTTGGAATACTTGGGCCCAATGGGGCTGGAAAGACAACTACGTTAAGGATGATGGCGACCATATATCGCCCAGACAGTGGAAGAATACTTATCGACGGAATAGATGTTGTTGAGAACCCAAATGAGGCCAGAAAGAGAATGGCTTACATGACACAGGAGCCAGACCTTTCTCCCACTCTCTCTGTTCGGGATTACATCACCTATTACTTTAGATTTAGAGGCCTTAGTAAGCGAGAGGCTAGAGAAAGGTGCAGTTATGCCCTTAAAACTTTCAACCTGGAAGAGCATGCGAACAAAAAGCCATTTCAATTAAGTACAGGATTAAAGAGGAGAGTACAGCTTGCCTGTGTGCTTTCAAGTGATGCTCCGCTCGTGTTCCTTGACGAACCTACGGCGGGAGTTGACCCGAAAAGCAAGAGAGATGCATGGGAGTTAATTGGAGAGATGGTTAGAGAGAAGGACATGACGATTATCTTGAGCAGTCATGACCTATACGAAGTTGAGTATTTGGCAGATGAGGTGCTGATTATAAACTATGGGAAGGCTGTTGCTCAAGGAAGGCCTTCAGAGCTAAAAAGGAGATTTGGAAAAACTCTTAGAATTGTAACAAAGAACCCAATACTTGATTTTGAAAAGTTGAGAGATACTCTCACGAGCATTGAGATGGTAGAAAATGTTCGGGCAATAACAAAAAATTCCTTTGAAGTTAAATTGAACTCTTTAGACGCTCCTATAAATGATGTTCTTCAAGCTACGATGTCCTTAGGTTTGGAAATAGTTGATGCATTCACGGCCACTCTAACTTTTGAGGATGTATACCTGAGCATAGTGGACGTTGGAGGTGAAATCAATGGGAAGAGGTAAAGAGTTCCTCTCATCCTTCTATGTTGCAATGTCTAGGGAGACGAAAGTTGGGATAGATTTGGAATTCTGGCTGGGGACAATGTTTGAGCCGTTAATTTATGTCCTGCTTTTCGGCCCTCTAATGGAAAAGCTCGTTGGGGGAGTAAACGTTGGAGGAGAGGAAATTTCCTATTTAGCTTTCATGTTCCCAGGAGTGCTGACCTTAGTTGGCATAAATCAAGGATTTAGGGGGGCGACAACCTTCATTAGAGACAGATTTTATGGAGGGCTAGAGACCCTCTTCACTCTCCCAGTATCAAGGTCAGTTTTGTTCATGGCCAAGATACTAGGGGCGTGCATAAGGGCTTTTGTAGCTATGGCGACATTGTCGGTTTTGGTCATTATAGTTGAGGATGTTTCACTAACTCCACTGAGCTTTATTCAGAGCTTTCTTGTCAACTCTACACTTGTCGTGATGCTCTCAAGCTTAATGATTTGGCTACTCTCTAAGGGAGAAAATCCGAATCTTCCAGTGGCAATATCTGGAATAATAATGCTCCCAATGATGTTCCTTTCGACAATCTTCTATCCAAAGGAAGTGTTTGAGGGTAGTAGAGTGATGAGCTTAGTAGTATCGTTGAATCCAATGACCCACGCTTCAACACTCACTAGGAGCTTCCTATATGGAATTTCCCTTCCACTATCGGAAGTTGGCATATCCTTAGCATATCTTGCTGCTTTAGCCTTCTTAGGCTTCGTCCTGGGATTAAGAGGATTTACCAGGGCCTTAGAGAGGTGATTTCATTTTCCCTATCCCCATGTTTTTAGTGCAACTGTAAAGTCTTTGTAACTCTCTATCATATGCGAATTGCATACTCGCATTCTGATGTAATCTCTTGTCAGCAGTATAGAATTCAGAGGCATTTATTCGCTTTACAGATTCAATTTAAATTGCATATTTGCTTATGTCTCTTTTTTCTTCCGCAGCTTCTTTCTTTATTTTCCAGTATAAATAAGCCTCTATATTTTTCCCATAGTGATCACCTTTCGGTAATTGCTGAAACATATTTAAGGATTCCTCCTATCCTTGTACTGAAAATAGAACTGCACTCTTTCCTTAGAATCCCAATGCTTATTTCTTGTGGAGAGGCCTAATGCACTTTCAAAATTACTACTTTGGCAAGATTACAATATCCCTCATTCTTTCAGCCAACAAATCTAAAAGATGAAGTATTGCCTTTTGAAGCTCTTGAGGAACTTCTTCAGATTTCTTTAGCATTATCAATTTCTCCACTAAACTTTTTAGCTTTGGAAGATCCTTCTTAGCCATAGTTTCTGCAAGGGATTGTAGTGTTAGTACTATTTCAACTGTTATATGACCTTTCTCTATGAGTTCTTCTATTCTTCTCAGCACAATATCCGCAACCTGCTCATCATACTTCTCAAGAAAGTAATAGCTGAAGAACGTAAGGGCCACTTCGAAGTTTTGTGAGTGTAAATATTTTATGAAGTGCTCAACTATGTCTTTTCCAAAATCTGCCTTTGCCGCTAACTTTGCCAAAGCCTTTATAGCTCTGAGCCTTGCCCATCTATTTCTTTCACACTGTGCTATTTCAAACAAAGGTTGTACTGCCAGTTGAAATATCTCCAATCTTTTCCCATCCAGGGATTCTATGGCCTTCAAAATTGCCCAAAGTGCGTCCATTCTCTCAAATTTATCTTCACTTTTCAGCTTCTTGATAAGGTCAAATACGAGCTCTGGGTTTTTCGTAAGCAGTGAGGTAACTTCGTCTATATCCTCACTTTCTATGGCCTTTTTTAAGGTCTCGCTGTACACCTCTTTTGGGGGTTTTAGATCCTTTAATGTCATTGGCTTTAAGGTTTTCATTTCTCCAGTTCTAACTTTTTGCCCTACAACTTTTGGCCTTGGAATCACCCTTTCATTTATTTCAATGGTCTTTTTCTCAAGCTTTTCGAGAACATCAGCTAACCACTTCAGAATGTACGTGTCTCCTATTGCAAGAGCAAGGTCTATTGCCTCATAGAATTTTTCCTCTTTCAAAAGCTCATTTATTTTTCTCTTAGCTTCTTCCAAGTTGTTCTTGTAGAATTCTCTGAGGTTTTCTTCTATCTTTTCTGCTATGACTTTAGCCCTTTCGCGAAATTCAGGAGGACCGTAGAGGGCTATGTTTTTTACCCTAGTTAATATTGCTATGAAATCATCCAAAGTCTCTTGAGTTATTTTGACGTTTGATATCTCTTCCAAAATATCCAAACCCAATTCAAGAACAAACTTATCTTTGCTTGGAATTATAAACGTAAGTTCCCTTAAAACGTCTTTTACTTCATGAGAGATGTTGAGGAAGAGTCTAAGACCAATGGTTTTAAGCTGGATGTTTCTAGACTTTAGAAGCCTGGATAGTATATCATGAACTGAAGGGCTCTTTGACAACACCCTAAGAGACTTTACTACTTCAGCCAGCTCAAAGAGGATTAACTCGTTTGGCTTGGACTTTATAATATCCTTAATTGCATGTCCCAATCTGACAAAGCACTTGGGAGTTATAGGGATTCCTGCAATTAAAGTGTTCAGGCATTTTGTAGCCCTTAAGATTATTCTCTCGTCCTTCTCTTTTTCGAGAATCTTCACTAGGGTTGGGAGAATCTTCTCAATACTCCTTAATCTTTCAATATCGTTCATCTGCTTGAGGACATTCTCGAGGACAATAAGCCCCCTGTAAACTATTTCCCTATCCTTAGCTTGGGAAATTATTGAAAGGAGTTCGTTTAGCTTTTCCTCTGAACCTTTTACTTCCTCTTCAGCCTTTTTTAGCTCCCAAAATTTGAGATATTCCAGAAGTGTCATTTTTCTCTCTCCAAAGCCTCTACCAATTCTTTAACCTTCTTCCTTGCATTTTCTAGAACTGGTTCTCCGTGGGCTGGGTAGATTGACTTAAATTCGATGTTTAAAATATCCTTGATTCTTTCTCTGTTCATCATGGGATCCTCTGAATATCGGTGTGGAACTTCGTAAAGTTTTCCATCCCTTTCAATCATTATGTCCCCCACAAAAAGAGCACCACTTTCCTCGTCAAGTAGGCATATGCTCCCCTTTGTGTGCCCAGGCATGTGGAATACCTTAAGTCCTTCAATAACGTCTCCATCTTTAACTGGAACGTCAACCTTAACTCTTGTCCTCTCCTCTATAACCTCCACTTCCTCCTCATGAGCCACAACCTTTGCTCCCGTCGCATCTTTCACGCACTTTAAGGAGCCAGTGTGATCTAAGTGGTGGTGGGTAATAATAATTGTTTTCAGGGGCTTTTTAAGTTCCTTAATTTTACTTAGTATTTTCTCGCATGTTCCCTCTATTCCTGTGTCTATAAGAACGAGATGGTCTCCCCTGTCAATAATGTACACGTTAACAAAACCATCTTTAATCCTGTAGATCATTAAGTTTCACCAACATTAATATGAAGGGAAAGAACAAAAAAGTTACTCTCTTTCAATTACTGGGAACTCTTCCCAGGGGAAGACTATCCACTTTTCAGTTCTAAACACGTAGTAATCTGGAACTACAGACGTCCAAGGTTTCATTGCAAGGCAGGCAACTTTAACTTCTTTCGCTCCTAACTTCTTAACTTCCTCTATGACAACCTCGAGGGTTTTCCCCGTATCACTTACGTCATCAACGATAACGACTTTCTTGTCTTTTAAGTCTCCATGAATCGGTATCGTTATTACTGGTTTTTCTCCTCTCTCCTCAATCCCCTTGTAGAACTTCACGTCTATTACCTTGAGGGGAATATCTCCTAGGATGTGGCTAAGCCTGACCGCTGGAATTAGTCCTCCTCTTGCAATTCCCACGATGACGTCTGGCTTGTACTCTCTCAGCTTTTCGGCGAGTGCGAAGATTGCTCTATCAACCTGCCACCAGGTAAGATAGACCTTGTCCATTTCTCTCACCTCTTGCTTAGCCCTTCACTTATCCACTTTAAAAAAGATGCGCTGTGTTAGGAGATATACCCAGGGGCCGAGGAAAAGGCTAAACAATACATCGCTGAACCAGTGAACGTGAAGTATGAGTCTAGTTAGGGCAATTCCAACAGCCCAAGCCCACCAGAGTATTCTATATCTAGGAAATTCCCTAGAAAGGTACATTGCAAGGATGGAAGCTCTAGCTGTGTGGCCCGAAGGAAAAGCGAATTTATCTGCTTGGAGGATTGCCTTTATAAGTGGAACCTTTGTTCCAGGATTTCCAGGCCTTGGAACTTGGAGGGTTGCCTTTAATCCCCCAACTATCACCGTTCCCAAGATTAGAGATAAGATAAGAGTTTTGGTCTCAAGCGAAATTTTCCTGTGCTTTTTCATTTCATAGGTCACGATAATTCCTGCAAGGACAGCGATGCTTAATGAATCAGCCGTTCTCGTTAGGAGTGAGGGAAAGTACGTTGGAAGATTAATTGAACTGTCTATTAGAGAATTTATTCCGTTAAATGCTCCTAAGACTTGTAACGCGAAAATTGTCAAAAGTATTGCCGTAAGTATTGCCAGCATGTTTGTATTTCTCCATAGGAATTTAAAGCTTTACTTTTCCTCTGTACATTTCTCTAGCGTTCTCTGGGAGAAGCGACAGAAACTCCTGCTCGCTTTTGAATGGCCTTTTTGCTAATATTTTTATTAGGGTCTTCTTCCCGATTCCTGGAAGCCATTTCAAAACTTTCGAGCTTTCCCTATTGATATCTATTGGGACTGGTATCCCAGTAACGCTTCTAAGCCCGTGATCAACTATCATAACATCGTAGTATTTGTTAAGCTCGACTTTCTTCGGAATTCCTACTATTAATGGATAGCTTCCAAATTGCCTCCCAAACGTAAGCTCTCCACTATAAATCTCGGCTCTGACATCCCTTAAGATTGTTCCCACTGGGACTACTCTTTTAAGCATAGGTAAATCTATTTCATGCCTTATCTTGTGCCTATAATGCTCTATCAAAGCCTTGTGCTTCTCTGTTTTCACCTTATCTCTCATATTCCATAGTGGCGTTCCTGGGAAGACTACTACCTGTCTTATATTTATTCTCCTCACCATCAACCCATCATCAAGGATCTTTTTTAGAAATTCATAGGTTAGCTCATAAGTCTTTTTTGTCTCCCCTGGAAGTCCGAAAATGATGTTTATCCCAGGGAGAAGCCATGGTAGTCCGTTATATCCTCTTTTACCCCCAACTTCATTAATTATCTTAACGGCTTCATACGTTTCTTCAGGTGTGGCGTTTAGATTGTTTATCCTTGCAACTTTGGGATCTGCAGTTTCTAGTCCAAAGGCAACTACGTTCCCTGGAGTTCCATACTTAACTATCGCCTTTGCAATTCTCCTCGATTCTTCCGGATAATTTGCTATAACTGCCGGGTTTGCATTATCTACGTGGAGGGTTTTTACATTTGGGGCTACTAACCTTACAGCTCTGAAGAGTTTTTCCACTTCCTCTGGGTTTGGAATTGGAACCCTACCATTAGGAGTGGCCTTATAGGAGAATATACAACTCTGCCGTCCTATTCTAAAATGCCTAATTCCTAGATTGTAAAATGCCTCAACTTCCTGGGCGACATATTCTTGGGGCCTGTTTTCTACGGCCCTATATCTCACAGGTTCGGTACAGAATGAACAGCCTCCAATTCCCATGGCTTTTGGGCAACCTCTCTGAGTTTCAATCTCCACCAGAACAAACTCCGGATATCCTGGGAATTGTTTAACCACTTCAGCTCCCAACAATGCATATGGCTGAAGTTCCTCATAGTCCCTAAACCTAAAGGGGTTTAGATCTTTTCCAGAGAAGTAGTCAAATAGAAATGCCTCGAGATCCCCATAGACGATGTGATCAAAAACTTCCTCTGCGAATCTTAGTTCTTTCGTTGTTATCTTTACCCCACCCATCTTTGCGGAGCCCATAAAAGCAGGCCCGCCAAGTATCTTCACAGCTTTGTATGAGGAGATAAACTTGCTTACCTCTTCAACGCTTCCTGGGACGGCGGAAAGATATTTCCCAGGAGTGTGGAGTCCTCCTATAAACACAATAACCTCTGCCTTCTCTAAGATCTTCTTAACGTTGGGAAAGTTTGGTGTTTTGTTCTTTGTCTTTATTCCTTGTTCTCCCTCAAAGGTTGCCCTTAAATCATCGATTGTAAGGTAAAATACATTAGCATCTTTCCTGGCTTTTTTTATCGCCCCATAAGCGTATCTTGGATAAAGCCCTAAATAGGGGGGAACGCCTAAACCTGCAGGCTCATCTGTGTATCCGTCAATTATTGCAACTATCATAGCAACACCTTTGCATTTTCATAGAACACTCTCTGCATTCCCTTTTCATCTAAACCTGAGGTTAAAACCTTAGCAATCTCGACAACTGGATGGTGACAGGGTAAGTCTATTCCAAAAACAACTCTTCTAGGTGCTACTTTGTAAGCTTCAGCTATCTTGCTTGGCATTGGCATTCCGGAAGTTTCCAAATATACGTTTTCATGTCTCTTAGCTATCTCTATTGCTCCTTGGATGTAATAGGCGTTCCCATGCCCCATGTGCACCATCACTATCTTAACCTCAGGGAACTTCCTGGCTAGCTCTTCAATCTGCCACGGAAGGGACGTTGGGGGGTGACCTGAGTGAACCTGAACATGAACATTGAACTCCTCCGCTATTCTCATAATTTCTTCAACCCTGGGATCTGCGGGAGAGAACATGTTAAGGAGGGGATGGAGCTTTATTCCTCTAAATTCAAACTTTTCGAGAAATTTTCTTGCCTCTTTTATGGAGTTCTTATCCTTGGGATTGGCCCAGTAAATTCCAACAAGCTTGTCTGGATATTCCTTGGTGATTTTGGCTATGTTCTCATTATCCACGTCGCTAACTATTGCTACCTCTATATTGTAAGCTTCCATAAGCGAGAGGAACTCCTCGGGGGTTATGGAAACGTTGAAAGGATATCCAAGAACTTGAATGTGAGAGTGGGCATCTATCTTTCTAAACTTATCTGCGTTTAACTTAACATCAGTCTTCCACATTAGCTGACACCAGAGAAATATCCGAAAGGAGTAATATAAACTTTAAAGAAAAGGGGGAAAGACTTCAGAAGAGCTCCTCTTCTTCCTCTTCCTCGAAGAGTTGCTTTCTTGCTGCTTCTAGCATGAGTTTCCTCTCTTCTTGTGCAACTACTTGTCTGATTAGCTGTACTGCATCTGGGTTGGCTGAGATGCTGTCGATTCCAAGTCTTACCAAGATTCTTGCCATCTTTGGATCACTTCCGGCCTGTCCACAGATGCTGGTCTCGACTCCGTACTTCTTACAAACCTTAATGACGTGCTTAATGAGCTTAAGAACAGCTGGGTGGGTCTCGTCGTAGAGCTTGGCAACTCTCTCGTTGTCTCTGTCAATTGCAAGTGTGTATTGGGTTAGGTCATTTGTTCCAAAGCTGACAAAGTCAATTCCTTCCTTGATTAGGTCCTCAATTATAATAGCTGCTGCTGGGACCTCAATCATGATACCCCATGCAACGTCCTTGTGTGGCTCGAGGCCGACCTCTCTTGCGATTCTCTTAGCCTCTCTTATCTGCTCTGGGTGGCTGACTAGTGGTAGCATTACACCAATGTTGTTGTATCCCTTCTCCACTACCTTCTTGATGGCCTTGAACTCGGCCCTCAGTAACTCTGGCTGGTCAAGGCCTCTTCTAATTCCTCTCCATCCAAGCATTGGATTCCTCTCTTCTGGTTCGTCCTCTCCTCCGGGCATCTCTCTGAACTCGTTGGTTGGGGCGTCTAGGGTTCTGTACCAGACTGGCCTTGGATAGAATGCTGCTGCAACCCTCTCAATACCCTCTGCAAGCTTCTCTACTAGCTCCTTCTCCTTTCCTTCTTTGATGAACTTGACTGGGTGTTGACCGATGCTTAGGATCATGTGCTCAGCCCTTAGTAGTCCAACACCATCTGCTCCAGTGGCAGCTGCCCTCTCGGCTACCTCTGGCATTGATACGTTAACCTTGACCATTGTTCCTGTAACTAGTGGTGCTCCTGCGACAACTACTTGTCCCTCTTCAGCCTTAGCCTCTTCCTTCTTCTTGACTAAGCTTTTGACAATTCCCTTGTAAACTAAACCTCTTGTACCGTCAACTGTAACGTACATTCCTGTCTTGAGCTTCTTTGTGGCCTCCTTGGTACCAACTACACATGGAATTCCAAGCTCTCTTGAAACGATTGCCGCGTGGCTGGTTCTTCCACCTTCATCAGTAACGATAGCGGAGGCCCTCTTCATTGCTGGAACCATATCTGGGTTGGTCATTGTTGTAACTAAGATGTCTCCTTCCTTGACCTTGTCGATCTCACTTGCGTCAAATATTACAACAACTCTACCTGCACCGATTCCAGGTGAAGCACCGAGACCCTTGAGGATAACCTCAGCCTCTTCAACTTCCTCAGCACCTTCAGCAGTTGCTTCCTCTTTGAGGGTTGTTACTGGCCTGCTCTGGACAATGTAAAGCTTGCCGTCATCCTTATCGTAAGCCCACTCGATGTCCTGTGGCCAGCCGTAGTGCTCCTCAATCTTTTGCCCCATCTTTGCGACTTCAATTATCTGCTCATCGGTTAATACCTGCTTCTCAACCCACTCTGGACCAAGGTGCTCTGCAACCTTAACCATGACGGTTCCTTTACCTGTCTCTGGATTCCTTATGACCATAACTTCCTTCTTTGCTATGACCTTCTCCTTGATCTTCCAGGTTCCCTTCTCGACGATGTATTCATCTGGAGTAACTGCACCGCTAACTACAGCCTCTCCGAGACCCCAGGAGGCGTTGATCATGATCTCATTCCTGTTGTTTGTAACTGGATTAGCTGTGAACATAACACCGCTCTTCTCGCTGTTAACCATCTTCTGGACGACAGCTGAGAGGTAGACCTTGCTGTGGTCAAATCCTTGCTTGGCTCTGTAGAATGTAGCTCTTGCGGTCCAGAGTGATGCCCAACATCTCTTTACTTTGTCTATAACATCGTCAGCGCCGAGAACGTCCAAGTAGGTCTCCTGCTGGCCAGCGAATGAAGCCTCTGGTAGATCCTCTGCTGTAGCTGAGGATCTGACTGCAACGTAAACCTCTTCCTGCCCGAATCTCTGGCTAAGCTCCTTGTAAGCCTGCTTAATCTCATCTGCGATCTCTGCTGGCATGTCAAGGCTCTTTATGAGGGTTCTTATCGCTTCAGTGTTCTCTTGGAGCATCTTTGAGTCATCAACATCAGTCTTGCTGATTATGTCCATAATCCACTCCTGAAGAGGTCTTGGCTCGTCAGGAGCCTGGGCAAGAACCTCAGAAATTGTTCCCTTATTGACCTTTTCACCGAGAATTCTCTTAACGTCTTCCTTACTTACCTTTACGGTTTCAACGAAGTACTTGTAGGCTTCAGCGGTAACACAGAATCCTGGTGGGACTGGAATACCAGCATTTGTCATTTCACCAAGGTTTGCGCCCTTTCCACCAACAAGTGGGACATCATTTTTGCTTAGCTCCTCAAACCACTTTATGAATCTGTATGCCATTTCAGTTCACCTCCGCCTTAAAATAACCGTGAGTGATAAAGGTGAGCTATATTTAAAATTAACGTGAATCAAGAAGGGGTTTGATGTTCATTATTGTCATAAAACTAAATGATGAGCATTTGACTATCTATTCCTTTCAAAAATTTTGTACAAGCCATCGTAAAATGTTTTGACTAATGTATATCTATTGTTGACGTCTCCTTTAAGTCTCTCTCCTTCTAAAATTATAGTCCCGCCCTTAATGATCACGAGGTCATAATAGCCTTGTTTAATTTTTTCGACAACTTCGTTGTAGTTTCTCTCCGTTATCATTTCTACTTTGGACTCAGGGAAGAAATAGCCAGCATATGTATATAGGTAAGGTGTTACTAGAACCGTTCTCGCGTTATAATTCTTGGAAGCCCAGGAGAGAACTTCTGTCTCTCCTCTACCAGTTTTGTTCCAAAATTCTTGCAAGTTATATGAGGCATTGAATAAGAGTATTAAAATGACACCTACCCCAATACCCTCAAAAATTGCCTTATGGGGAATGTTCTTTGTTTTTTCCACAACTCCTTGGATACCTTTTGCCATTATTAGGGCCATAGCAGGGGTTGTAAATGTTATAAATCTCGTCTCTTTATGTGTCACGGTGAGTATTCCCATTAAGCCCACAAAAAACCAGGAAAGAACTAGCAACCCTTTTTCATTTCTTTTTGTGAAGAATATTCCCAGGGCCAAAAGGAAAAGGGGGATATAACCTATGTCCTTTACAAGTAGTTCAAAGAATTCAAAAGTCGAAACTGGCTTGTCAAGTGTCACTACTCTAGAGGCTATCTTAAAGGGCCTAAATGCTCCTCCATAGTGGAGATGGCCAAGATAGAGCCAGGGAGAGAGAGTAAGAAGTAGTATTAGGAGGCCGATTATATACCTTCTCTCTTTTATCCAATTCCACTCCCTTGTTAGGTATAGGTACACAACAAAAACTCCCAGGATCACTAGTCCAGTATATCTCGCTAATATTGTCAGTCCAGCGAAGAAAAACGATAAAACAGTATAAAGTTCCCTATTCTCTCTTTCCCCCAAATAAAAGAGGTACATGGAAAGCGTAAAGAAGAAAGTGAATTCAGAATGAACGAGGGTTCTCTTAGCCATTGTAAATGCCAAAGGGTTGAAGACATAGAGAAGTGATGCAATTATTCCAAACTTTCTACTTCCCAATAACATCTTTCCAATTTCATAGGTTAATAGTGCTGTTAGGGTGTAAAACAGAAGGGAGATAATCCTACTTGCAGGCAGGTGGAAGTCATAGGGAAGGAATTTGAAAAATAAACTTAGAGTATATGGATACAGAGGTGGCCTATACATCATATAAACGCCCTGATAAGTAAACCCCTCACCCCGAGCAATGCTCCTTGCAATATTTATATAGAGGGCTCCATCATATGTGAGCGTTGAGTTTGGGGGAAACGTTAAAATTCCTATTATCAGGGGGATTACTACCGCTAGTAATCTTATCTTATCTTTCATTCTTCATCACAAAAGCTTTACTAATGAATGCCAATAAAAATATTGTGGTCAATTTAGGTACATCTAATCCTATCTCAATGAATACTGTTAAAATCGAGAGTAAAAATGCATGAGCCCACTTTACTCCTCGAGCTTCCCTGATTGCAACTCCCAAGATTAAACCTTCTAGCAGTCCAAGCACTCCAAAATCAAATGCAGGCTGGCCATAAATTGTGTATGTATACCTAACGTTTGTACCAAAGAATGAGGCTACCTTGTATCCGGGGATTAGTGTGGGGAGGATAAGCAACTTCCCCCAGGGCATCGTTATGTGGAAAATTCTTTCATAGACGAGATAAGTAAAGGCAGGTCTGCAGAGAGCTCCTTGAATAAAGTTGTAACTCGGTTCGGCCATTCCCCTGAGTAAAAACGCTACAATGACACCTATCCCCCCGATTACCAATGCTTTTTTGTTAAGCTTTGGATATGTAGAATAGACATACGCCAATAAAACTAAGAGGGCCACGATTCTAAAGGTTGAGATTGCCGAGATAATTATGCCTAGGACTAGTAAAGTTAGAGAGGGGTAAATTGAAATTGCGAGAGCTAAGGAATAGCCTGAGAGAACGTAAGAGATTGCAAGGGGCTCAAACCTTTTTTGAGGCTCTAGTATTGGGACTATCCCATAGAAAGCTGGAATTAGTGGGAGAATAATCGCAATGAGAACAGACAATGTGAAGAGCATTTTGTCTTTTTCTTGAATTTTTTTCTTTGAGAATAGGAGAAGACAGATTGCTCCAAAAGCTATGAAAGCTATCCATTCAAGCCCTATCTTTATACCAACCAAAATACTCAGAATTATCCATCCATACCTGGGAAAATTAAAGTTAGACTTAATTCCCAAGATTATTGCTCCTATAAACGCTAGGGCATACAAAAGTGGAAAGATTTTTGGTACGGCATGAAAACAAAGAACTTCCCCAATAACAGCTGAAAGAAGAAATAGGAGGTTAAAAAATATGAATGTTTTCTCAAGCTTTAGCATGACTTTCCCTCCAGAAAACTATGAGGGCTAAAATAAACATCAGATAAACGGGAAGATCCAAAATTCCAGTTTCAACTCCAACTATCCCGTAGGCTAAGGTAGAATAGTAGAGGGCCCTCCCCACATTTGACTTCAAATTTTCCATGGCTCCATAATACATTCCCAGGAAAAACATTTCAATTCCCGAAAGGATTCCGAAATCTAGATACATTCCTCCTATGAGAGTTGCCGTTGTTGTAACTCCAGAAACACCTAAATATCTAGAGATCAGCATCCTGGGCCCTAGTCCTCCAGTTAAGTAAGAGGTTATTCCAGAAAATTGTAGCTCTCCATGATAAAACCCTACTAGGCTACACCTTTTCACTATAACGTCGAGAACAGAAGTTGTCCCTTGAATTCGAACTAGGAATTCTGTGCTTCCCCTAAGTATTGAGAGAAGTAGCGCAACTATGCCTCCTATAACTCCCACTAGGAGACCTTTCTTTATAGTTCCTTCTTTCATCTCATACAAGTATGGGAGGGCTAAGGCTATTGCTGAAGTTAGTATAGGAGTTCTATATCCGTAAAGAGCAACTAGAAAAGGAAATGAGAATCCAATCTTTTTTCCCTTTAAAACTAAGTATACTGAGGAGGGAACTCCAAAGAGATAGGTAAGTGCTGTTAGCTTTGGATTTAGTGAGGTTCTCAAATATGGATGGAAAACTGGTATGTCTCCAACTTTAACGAGATTTGCAACTATTGCCAGGAGGGAGAGGATTAATCCTATGTATCCCCACCAAACTTCTTCCTTAATGGGATTCAGCTTAAGTTTTCCACCCTTCTTGCTTCCGAGGTTATATCCATAGACAAACAGAATTGAAAATAAACTAACTACCCCTATGGTCTTAATCCTAGCCAATCCCAGGGAAACAAAGGCCGTGAGGAAAATTGGAATCGCTAGAGGCAGTCCTCTCATTAGCTTCTCACCTCTATTAAAGTAAGCTTATGTGTCCTGTTTTCGGAGTTTACAAGCAAGATCCCATAGAAAAATACCCTCTTTCCTTTCAAGTTGTCTCTAAGTATCTCTACAGGAACCATGCTGGCAGTTAAAATTGCATTGTTTCCAGAAATTTTATTTATTGTTATTGAGCCATAAGTTGTGTAATCGGCAAGGTATTTTAGCTTCCCAATTTCTATTATGCTTATGTTCTCAACGTATATAGTTCCGCTGAACCTCTCTGAGTACGTTTCTTCCTTTATATATTTAGAGAACTCCTCATATCCCTCTCCCTCAGTTCCTGGGACTTCATAGACGTAAACTTTTCCCCTCTTTATTACCTCTATATGCTTTGCCCTGAAATTTTCTTTTGTGGCGGCTGGCCCCCCGACTGTTACTCTAGTTCCATTTACAATAATCGTGATCGTTGATCCCTGAGCGGAAAATAATTCTCCTGAGATAATCTTTCCATCAACAGTTTCAACTTTAATAGTGACGTTAAATCCTCTCACGAGATAATTCATAGCGTCATTTGAAGCCTCGTAAATCTCTCCACCCTGATAGTGCTTTACCGAGAGCGTTATGGCAACTCCTACTATTCCAATAATAACTATGGCAATAAGAACTACTTTCGTTAGCTTGTCCATTTACTACCCCCTATATGGAAAAAGCATAAAAAGATATTAAAACTTAATCATTGCCATGAAACGAAGAGCAGTTGTTCTGTTTTCTGGAGGATTGGATAGTACAGCATGCCTGTACTGGGCTAAAAAGCAGTATGATGAGGTCATTATGCTCACCGTAAACTATGGAAGCAACGAGGAAAGAGTTACAAACAAGGTAGCGGAGTACTTCTCAAAAGAGTTAGACGTAAGGTTAAAAATTGTTAAGCTGGATTTTTTGAAGGAATTCTCGGAAATAAGGGGTAGCTCTCTTGTGGGTGGAGAAGTTCCAAGAGTAACTGCAGAAGAGCTGGAAGACATTGAGAAAGCGAGCGAAACGGCAAGAAGTGTCTGGATTCCAGCAAGAAATCTTGTTTTAATAAGTGTTGCTGCATCTCTCCTGGATGCCTTGGGTGGGGGAGATATAATTGTAGGGTTCAATGCTGAGGAAGCTACAACATTTCCAGACAACTCGAGAGAATTCGTGGAAAAGTTAAACGAGGCTCTAAGGTTTGCAACCCTAAATCCGGTAAAAGTTGTTGCCCCTCTAATAGATTTGGACAAGAGGGGAATTGCAAAGTTGCTTAAAGAGCTAAATGCGAAGTATGAGTACTCAAACTCCTGTTATAACCCAAAGGGTTTCACTGAAGATGGAAGGCCAATTCACTGTGGAGAATGTGAGAGTTGTGTGAGAAGGCATAAGGGTCTTATTGAGGGGATTGGAGAAGATAAAACAGTTTATGCAATTACTCCCAGGATATAGTCCTAAGCAAGAATTCTGCAATACTCCTTGCCAGTGGTGGTGGGACAGCTTCTCCTACGCTATCGAACTGTATGTTCCTACCACCGAGGAATACAAAATCGTCTGGAAATCCCATTATCCTCGCCTGTTCTCTGACTGTTAGTGGTCTATTTTCAAACGGATGAACGAATCTACTACTCCCTCTCACCGTCGGGGCTGACTTGTAGGGATGGAGCCTCACCCAGTTCATGAATCTTCCAAATCTCTGTGCTCCTTCTCCCCACTTTAGGTAAGGAATTTTTCTTGCCACTTTGGAGGGGGGATTGAATAGCTCGTTGTTGGGGGCATCAAAGGGAACATCTTTAAGTACATCCCACACTTTCTTAGGCCCTTTAACTTTATCTGGCCTTATCTTAACGTTAGAAATGAAGACTCTTCTTCTAATTTGTGGAACTCCGTAGTCTAAGGCATTTAAAATGTTAAATTCTATGGGATATCCGGCCTTGTCGAACTCTCTTATGAGGTAATCTTCGAGTTCCATAATCTGGGGGACATTCTCCATCACAAAGACCTTTGGCTTTATTTCCTTTACAAACCGTATGAATTCTAAAACTAACCTGCCTATTGGATCTCTGTACAGCCTATCCTTTGGATTCTCCATTCTTCTGGAATTTATAGCTGTAAATGGCTCACAAGGGGGCCCTCCAATTATAACATCAGCTTTTGGAAAATCTTTGGGGTTTAGAGCCTTTATATCGGAAACGTACACTTTAACCTCGGGAAAATTAAAGGAGTAAGTCTTGGCTTTTGGCTTAAAATTTTCAACTGCAGAGATAATTTTGAATCCAGCAAGTTTAAATCCAAGAGAAAAGCCTCCAGCTCCAGCAAAAAGATCAATAACAGAAGGCATTCAGCTCTTCACCGCCTTCTCCCATGCCTCTAGAACTTCTTTTGCTCTTTCAAAAATCTTCTTTGCTGCCTCTTCTAGGGCTTCTTCTGGCGTTATTTCCCCATCGGTAACTACCCTAAACCTGGGCTTTCTTGCCATTGTTATTGGGTGTTCTATTGTGTATGCTGTGAACTTTACGTGTGGATTTTCTCTTAGGGTCTCGACCAATAAGTTTGCAAATGTATGGTCTTCTCCTTCGAGATAAAATTCAAGCAAGTTCTCTTCCTTCTTTATCACTTCTATCTTCATCCTTCTCACCCTCTAAATACTCTAACAACTCCTTTAGCGCCTGCTCTTTGTTCTTTACAAGTTCATATTTAAACTTATCTTCCTTGTACTCTGCTATTCCCAAGTCAACGAGGAGGTCTAGGAGCTCTTCTGGGTCAATGTTATATACAACAGAAACTGGAACAACAACTTCTCTTATCTGTCTAGTTGTCTGTAGGGCTATTTGAGATAACACTTCATTCAATCTCCTTACAAGCTCAACTATCTCCCTCCAAGGCATTGAGGATTTTATGTAATCTTCTTTTACTTCCACTCTCTCCCCTAGAAGCTCAAGAGTTTTGATTAGGATTGGGAGTGAAATATTCGCGTTTGCTTCCCTGAAGATATCTTCGGGATAATATGTGTACAATCCTTTCCTGTCTGGGTATAATCTCCCTCGAACCCTCTTGTGGGCATCTCTTATGGCCCTTATTGCCTCTCTAATTTCTTCTTTTGTTCCTTGGACATTAACCTTTAGAGAGTCTAACTTTCCATGTATGTAAATGAATGCCGAGAGATTGAGCCTCTGAACTTCTTTCATGAATTCTTCTTTCTCTATATCATCTCTCACGTGAAGCACTATAACTTTCTTGGCCCTCATAGCTTCACCTTCCTATATAGGCTCGATAACTTTCTGGTCTCCACGTTTCCACACTTAGGACATACCAACTGGTTTCCTCTCCTCACTAAGGGAGTTTTGCATTTTGAACAGAACGCATACACTACTCCAAGATCTGGATCTTTTGTGGTCAACTGAATTGGACTCTTTTCGTCTGTAATTACTCTTGCCCTCACTATATCACCAATCCTAAATTCATTTCTTAAGTCTTCCACAAAGCCATCTTTTACTTGAGAGATATGTATCCCAGCCAGCTTTGACATTGCTATTTCCCTGTCTCCCTTTCCCTCAATTTTTATCATCTTCAAGAGGACTGCTTGTTGCTTAATGTCTATTACCCTTGCATACACGATGTCCCCCACTTTTGGGATTGGTGGAGTACTGGAGGCTGGTTCTAGGCTTATCTCAACTTTATCTTTATTAATTCTGACCCATCCCGCTCTTGTAGAGTAAAGATTGCCGTCCTCAACTATGACTCCTTCTCCTGGGAGATACTCTTCAATTACTCCGAGATAATCCCCTGGAAGTACAAAATCTCCGTCTTTGACTGTTTTCTTCTTTTCTTCTATCATCGTCTCTCACCCTTCAAAATTTTTCCTTCTTCAATTTCCCTTCTAACCCTGATTGTGTCTTCTACCACTCTTCTCTTATTGAACACTCGGGCTATTCTTTCAATTGCCTCGAGTTTTCTCACAATTCCGTCTAACCATGTAAAAACATCTCCAGGGTATAATATTAATGCATAGACCTTCCTAAAGTGCTCAGAGATTTTTGAGGGCTCGTATCCCTCTCTTCTTAAGTCAATGATCTTTCTCCCAATTCTCTCCATTGCAAACTCCGTACAGTCTTGCTCTGGGCAGTTGAAGAAATCTTGGTATATTAGGAATAGCCTTTCTGCAGCATTTGGGCTTATTTCGGGTATAATCTTGTCAAGCTCTTCTAGCACTGATGCAAAGGAGCTTGAAAAGATGTTTGAGCTTATCTTTCCTCTAACAGCTGACTCTATTTCCCTCTGGAGCGATCCTGGGAGGTAAACGTTTTCGAACGGTAGCAGTTTAATTGCTATCTCAATTGGATCAGTGCTCTCCAAGTTATCTCTGATGAACTCTGCCTCCCTAGGAAGTAGGAAACTCATGCTCACCGCCCTTCCATATGGGGTTGCTTCAACTTTATCTCCATATATTTTGACGAGCCCCTTTTCCATAAGTTTTTCCAAAACATTTTTAGCACTTTGGTTTGCTCCCAGGCAGAGGGATTGAACTTCTTCAATAACTTTAAGTCTATTAAACACACAGGCATGAGCTAAGACATTATCCTCTTCAAATTCATCGCTCCACTCAACAATTACTGGTTCTATGGGTGAAGTCAAGAGCTTGAGGGCGACTTCATCTTCAGTTCCCTCCATCTGAGCTGAGTACTTTTTCCCAGGCTCGACTATTATGTAAACTTTGCCTTTCTCATGGTACTGTGGCCTTCCAGCCCTGCCAAGCATTTGGTGAAACTCCCTAACTGTTATCCACTTGTTTCCCATGGCCAAGCTTTCGAAGATGACTTGGGATGCTGGAAAATCAACTCCCGCTCCTAAAGCAGCTGTTGTTACAACTACATCAATCATTTGAGCTTGAAACTCCATTTCGGTAAGCTTTCTCTGAACATAGGGGAGGCCCGAGTGGTAGGCCTTAGCCTTCAATCCCTGCCCCGTTAGGAATGAGGCAAGCTCATGGCATCTTCTCCTTGAAAATGTAAATACTATCGTCTGCCCCTTGAATCCCTTCTCGCTCTTTCTCATGGCCTCGGCTTTGCACAGCTTAGCTATATACCTCCACTTCTCACTCTCATTTCTCGCAATTATTAAATGCCTCTCTAAGTCAACGGGCCTTTCATCGTAAAGCACTAGTTTCATCCCTAGCTTCCTGGCTAACTCCTGAGGGTTTCCTACGGTTGCTGAAAGCCCAATAAATTGGGCATTTGAATAGAGCTTCCTTAACCTTGCAATGAGCCCATCTAGCCTAGCTCCTCTCTCCTCATCATCGAGCATGTGTATTTCATCTATTACAACCGTTCCAACGTTTCCTATCTTTTTACCAGCTCTGAGAAGGTAGTCTATTCCTTCGTAAGTCCCCACTATTATGTGTGCATCTGTTCCAGTATCCAGAACTATTGGCTCTTCCTTGGTCTTTATCCTGCTCATTCCGACTCTAATGGCTACTTTTAATCCAAGCTTTGAGTATCTTCTCTTGAAGTCCTCGTACTTTTGGTTTGCTAAAGCTACTAGAGGAACTAGGAACAGCATTTTCTTTCCCTTTAGAGCCTTAGGAATACCTGCAAGCTCTCCGATTAGAGTTTTTCCACTCGCAGTTGCTGAAACCACCAATAAATTCTCCCCCTCTAGGAGGCCGTTTTTAATCGCTAGCACCTGAACGGGGAGTAGTTCGTTTATTCCTTCGGCCTTTAGAACTTTTTTGAATTCTTCGGGGATGTTGAGCTCATCTATATGCATCTTCTCGACCCTTATATGCTTGGCCTTTAGCTCATCCCATTTTGTTATCTCTGGATGCTTAGTGGGGTCAAAGGATGGATCAAAAATTGAAATCACCTTGTCTAAATCTCTGAATCTCTCTAAAAGCTTCTTTGCCTGTTCAAGCATTCCTATGGAATTAAATCGAAATCTTAACTCTCTCTTCAACTCCTCCTCGGCACAACTTTCACATATGTATTCATCTCTGTATCTTATCCTGTTTCCCTCAGTGAGTACTGTAATCTTCCCATTGAGAAGGCAGAGCCTACAGATGTCAGCTTTTTCAACTCTTTTGTTCATTAACCTCTTCTTAAAGTACTCTTCCCACTCGTTGGCATTCACCAGAACTATCCTTGAATTTCTAAGGGCTCTCTCCACTTCCTTTGGATTTAAATACTGACTTCCTTCAAGAGCTTTAAAAAGTCTATTATCTCTCATTATGAGCCTAACTACCCTATCAGCTTTTAAATTTCTTATTTGAGAGAGCTTTTCTGGAGGGTTTTCAATTATAAAAGCCTCGAGCTCATTCTTTTTTCTTCCTGGTCTTACAACTATTAACATCTCACCACCTATAGGAGAGTTACCCCACCTTCTTTAAAGTTCTCTAGTATTATTGAAACCTTAATCCTCCTTGCCATGTTCTTTAAATAATCTCTCCTAATTTTTTTAAGGAACTCATTTAAGCTATCGACATCTCTAAATGTTGCTCTAATTGTCAGCTGAAACTCTCCAGTTTTCTTATACACATCCTTAATGTTTTCAAGCTTTAAAATAGGCCTTATAAGCTTTGATAACTCATCACTCTCTGGATCTGCTAGCTCAATCTCAATTAGAGCTGTTAGGAACTCGCCTAGAAAGGAGTGATCAATTATTGCAGAATACCCCTTAATTACACCAAGCTTCTCTAACTTCTCTACTCTATTTTTTATTGCAGCAGGCGTTAATCCAACTTTTCTACTGAGCTCTGTAAGCGTAGCTCTTCCATTTTTACTTAGCTCTCTTAGGATTATCTCATCAACTTCGTCAATGCTTGGCATGGTCTTAATTATTCATCGTCTTTTAACTCCTTTTCTATCTCCTCTATGTTTCTGAGTATCGTTTCCTTAATCTTTTTGAGAAGTTCGGATGGAGAAACTGCGGTATATGCATAACCTAGCCACCCTCTTTGGACTAGTGTTCTCTTGAGCAATCCCTTTTTGTAGAGACTTAGTACATGGGCCCTTACACTTCTCTCACTTATTCCTAGCTCTTTTTGTATCTCTTTAATCATCATATTCTTTTTCTTTTCGGATACTGTCAGGATAACTGGGGCATCACCTCTTGAAGCCACTCAGTCACATCACCAGGCGGACAACCAAACCGAGAATGAAACCTAACAAAATTATAC
>NZ_JASKLM010000038.1:0-17699 GCF_030153625.1 Pyrococcus sp.
TATAATTTTGTTAGAATTCATTCTCGGTTTGGTGGACCGCCTGGTGATGTGACTGAATGGCTTCAGGAGGTGATACCCCAGTTATCCTGACAGTATCCCACCCTCCTGGGCAAATTCTGCAAATTGCCTAACTCCATCCAAATTCCAGTAGCCAACGCCTCCCTCTTTGAGACCGAGGGTCATTATTCCTCCTTTCCATTGATTTTTGACAACCATTTCAATGGCCGTATAAACAGCAACGTCAACTCTCTTAGCTCCGCTAATTGGGATATACTCTGGTGCATACCACTCTTGACTTGCGTCTTGACCAATAGCAAGTGCTTTGCCCTTTCCTTGCTTATTCCAGTCGATTACTGCGTCAAACATTCCAACGTGAGTTAGACCTGCTAGGCCATAGAGAACTTTGGCACCCTGTTGCAACAGTTGCATTCCAGTAGTGTATCCAACTTGTGTATCTGTAAATGTTCCAGTGTACTGCCAGAGCAACTTCACGGGCTTCCCAGTCTTCTTCTCAAAATACTTTGCTCCATAGAGGTAGCCTATGTGGAATTTCCAAAGTGGTGGAATGTCCATTCCAGCTACAGCACCTATGGTATCGCCACCAAGTTCATAGGCCATTCCAGAGGCTATCACGCCTATGAGTGCTGCAGCTTCTTGTTCTCTAAAGAGAATATCTACTTCATTCTCCCTAACTTTTCCAGTAGTTGAGTCTATGAGGGCAAACTTTTGATCTGGATATTGATCTGCTACTTGATCTAATGGAGTAGTCCAAAGGAACCCAATTAGAACTAGGAGGTCATATTCCTTGCTTTCAGCCAGTTGCTTTAGTAAAGGTACCATATCTTCACGAGACTTTGGAGTCATGTATTCAACTTCTACTCCAAGTTCTTTCTTTGCCCTTTCTGCTCCTAAGTATGCCATATCATTGAAGCTTAAATCTCCCCTCCCTCCAACGTCAAAGAGAACTGCTACCTTTACTTTTTCTCCCTGGGTTTGAGTACCACCAATACATCCTGCTACAAATCCCATTATTACTAGAGCAACTACAGAAAGTGTAATTCCTACCTTTCTCATCTTAGTATCACCAAAAATAAATCATGTTTCAGGATTTATCTTTTTCGTCTTATCTTGTTGAAGTAATTATAACATCTCCAAATTCTCTCCAAACTTCTTCTATCCTCTCCGGTTCATCTGTAATTGCAAATACACTTGGTCCTTTTCCACTTAACCCCACTACAGCTCCAAGATGTAAGGCTTTGGATATGGGTTCAGGAGGATAGCTTAGAAATGTTGAGTATATCAATCCGTTTAAAACAAGTGCCTTTTTCCATTCCCCTTTAATTGCAAGCTTGAATGCTTCCTCAACATAGGGGGCTATTTTTAGGAAATCTACCCCTTTCAGCTCTTCTGTAAGAACTGTCTCATTTGGAACTAAAATTACCACTGGCAACTCATCAATTTCAATTCTCTTAAGTAGTTCAACTCTTAGATTATCTGTTAGGCACAAACCTCCAAAATAAGAGGCACAAGCATCGTCAAAAGCTCCCGTCAATGTTACCCCTGCTTTTTTCGCTGCCTCAACTCCAAGCTTTACGACCTTTATTCCGGGAATATTTAAGCGAAGAGCCCTTGCTATTGCTTCTACAAGAGCATTTGCTACGGCAGAGCTACTTTTTAGACCTTTTCCTACGGGTATTTCAGAGTTTATCTCGAACTCTATTCCAAATTCTATCCCAGAATACCTCCTCATTACATCCAAAACGGCATTTACTACTCTAAAATCGTTGAATTCTAACCCGTTTACAAGAATTTTCCCTTTAACTTCTCCGTCTGTTATCTTTACCTTGGCCTCAGTCCATAGGTCTATTCCAATAGCTCCGCCTTTTCCAGTTGCAAAAGCATTAACGACAGTTATTGCACTACTTCCTTTCCCTAAGCCACGCAAGGGCGACCCTCCTCATAAGTTCTACGTCTCCCTCCTCTCCAGTCCAAAGTCTAAAACTCTCTGCTCCTTGATAGACTAGCATCCAAAGTCCATCAATAGCTATACATCCCTTTTCCTGAGCATATCTAAGAAGTAGGGTGTTTAGTGGTTTGTAGACTATATCCATAACAACTAGCCCAGGTCTTAGGAGATTCTTTGGTACTAGACTTTTTTCTTCATTCATTCCAACTGAGGTTGCATTAATCAGTATATCTGCCCACTCGACATAATATGGGAGGGCTTCTAGGGAGTCTCCCACTATTCCAAACTTTTCTAACCTCTTGGCTTTCTCTATGGTTCTGTTTAAGACTACGACATTTGCAACTTTTGAGAGTTCATATGCAATTGCTTTTCCAGCACCTCCTGCTCCTAGAATTAAAATGTTGGCCCCATCTACCTGAGTAAATCGCTCCAATGCTCTTCTGGCTCCTATTCCATCCGTTGTATACCCCACTAGCTTTCCTTCAAGGTTCACAACAGTGTTTACGCTTCCTATATTTTGAGAGTCTTCGGAGAGCTCATCAAGGAATTTTATAACTTCTTCTTTGTAGGGCATTGTAACGTTTACTCCCTGAATGTCAAGTGCCTTAACACCGTTTATTGCATTCTTTAGATCTTTTTTCACTTCGAATGGGACGTAAATGGCATTTATTCCAAATTTTTTGAATAGGGCGTTGTGCATTATTGGGCTCAAGGAGTGTTTTACTGGATTGCCAATTATTCCATAAATTTTTGTTTCTCCGTTTATCATTTTGTCTCACCTAGCAATTCTAGGATTTTTCTCATCTCTCCAACTGTAAATTGTCCAGGAGCTACGCTATTGTCAATGCTAACATACGTAAAAGGAGAGTAGAGGGCGCTAAATATTCTTGAAATTTTTCCCTTCTCGCCCATGCAAAACGCAATTAGATTTTCGCTGTTCTCGTAGAGTTTGATCACCTCTATGTTGTCTCGAAAATCCCTCGCATAGGTCACGATTTTTATTATATCTGGTTCAAGCTCTATCATCGAATCCAAAATTGATTGGAGAGTTTGGTATGAAGGAGTTTTAGAAAAGTTATGGTATGATAGGATTACTTTGCTCCCTATTTTTGAGGAGAGGTTTATTACATCCTCCACGATATTTGAGTAAAGTTCAACATCGAAATATGCAGGTTTAATTTTTGCAAACTTCTCAAATAATTTTAACCTTTCTTGTTCTTCAATGCGTTTTGCTCCTCCCTCTTCTACTTTCCTCACGGTCACTATCAGCTTGTTTGAATGAGGTAAGAGGAGTTCAATGTTCTCCATGCTCTCCAGGTAATCTACTCTAAGCTCATAAAGGTCGGCTTCATGTAGCTTTATCTTTTTTACAGCTTCTTCAATGGTTTTAGCTATTATAACTCCGGCCAATTTAGGCATTTTTAGCTTCCTCCAGCGCTTGTAGAATTATCTTTTCATCTACCTCCTCAATATTGGCTTTTCCAATCTCAACCGGAACAACAATAACTATCTTTCCGTACCAAGCCTTTTTGTCGATTTTCATGGCTTGAAGAGTTGTGTATGGATCAAAGGGTATTTTTACAGGCAAACCAAATTTAGTTAGTATCTCAACAACTTTCCCTGAATCAAAGCCATACAATATTTCTCCAATTTTTGCTTCCACAACTAATCCCATTGAAACTGCGAAGCCGTGTTTTATTTTGTAGTCAGAAATTTTCTCTATGGCATGTCCTACTGTGTGACCCAAGTTTAGAACTCTCCTCTTTCCGTTTTCCTTTAAATCTTCCTCTACGATTCTCAGTTTTACCGCTACAGATTTCTTTATTATATCCTCCCTTTCTACAATTTCCCTGGGAGAGTTCATTGTTTTAATTGCATTGTAGACTTCTTTGTCTAGTATTCCATACTTCACAACTTCAGCTAACCCATTAAGAATTTCCACCATTGGGAGGGTCTTGAGAAAGTCCCTACAAATTAGCACGAATTTCGGAAGGTAAAATGTTCCAATTATATTCTTCCCGTAGAAATTTATGCCAGTTTTTCCCCCAATAGCTGCATCAACTTGGGCTAGAAGTGTTGTGGGAACGAGACCTAGGTATGTTCCTCTCATATATGTTGAGGCAACAAAACCAGCAATGTCTGTTATAACCCCTCCACCTAACCCTATTAGGAGTGATCTTCGTGTAAATCCCATTTCTAGTAATTTTTCCCAAATATATCTAACTGTATCTAAATCTTTGTATTTTTCCCCATCTGGAACAACGATTGTCTGGGGTTTGAACTCTTTTAACCACGTTAGAACTTCTTCGAGCCATAATTCCTTTAGAGTTGTGTTAGTTAGAACTACTACCTTGTAGGGAGAAAGAGAAGAAAGCAAATCGGGAAGTGTTGAAAGATCTCCAAAAATTATCCCTTCCATCCCAGGGCCTCCAGCTCTTTTAGTAGTTGTAAGAAGTCATCAAACGTTAGTTGTTGCTGGGAATCTGAGAGTGCCTTTTCTGGTTCTGGATGAACTTCAACCATAATACCATCTGCTCCAATGGCATATGCAGCCTTGGCTAGTGGAATTACTAGGCTTCTCCTTCCTGCTGGGTGGGAGGGGTCTACAATAATTGGTAGGTGAGAAAGTTCCTTCACCACTGGGACTGCAGAAATATCAAGTGTAAATCTCGTAGCTGTTTCAAAAGTCCTTATACCTCTTTCACATAATATTACGTTCTCGTTTCCTTGCGCCATAATGTATTCGGCCGAGTATAGCAGCTCTTGTATTGTGTTCCCCATGCCTCTTTTTAGCAGAACTGGATTTTCCACCTTACCAACCTCTTTTAAGAGTTCAAAGTTCTGGGAATTTCTGGCTCCTATCTGGAGGATGTCTGAGTATTTTGCCACGAGTTCGACATGCCTTGTGTCCATAACTTCAGTTACAGTTACTAATCCGTATTCATCAGCGGCCTCTCTCATCCACCTTAGGGCCTTTTCTCCATACCCTTGGAAGGAATAGGGGGAAGTCCTTGGTTTAAATGCTCCCCCACGCAAAACTTTGATTCCAACTTCTGCCAAAAATTCAGCCACCTTCATAATTTGATCCCTGCTTTCTATTGAGCATGGCCCTGCGATTATTGTGAACCCCTCACCAAACTTAACGTCATTGATTTTAACTACGGTCTTCTCTTTGTATTCTTTTGAGTACTTCATAACGCTCAAATTACATCACCACCTGGACAATTTTTTGGTAGATTTTGTCGGGTGTTAATCCATACCTGTCTAGAAGTGCAAGATAATCCCTACCAGATTGTCCAAACTCTACTGTTCCTATTCTAATCACTCTCCTGGGAAGTTTTTCGCTCAAAACCTCTGCAACTGCTCCTCCTAGTCCTCCATAAATGCTGTGTTCTTCAAGGGTAACAACTACTTCAGCTCTCTTTGCATAGTGCAAGAGAGTCTTTTCGTCAAGTGGCTTTATTGTATGCATATCAATTACACTTGCATCGAAATTCAGTTTTTCGAGCATTTTAGCTACATTTAATGCTGTATGAACCAAAGTTCCAGTTGCCACTAGGAGTATTTCGTTCCCTTTTCTTAGCACGTTGGCCTTTCCTAGCTTTATCTCTGCCCCATCTTCATAGACCCTTGGAGCATAGTCCCTTCCTATCCTCATATATACTGGCCCGTGGGTCTCTATAATCTGCCCGAGCAATGCCTTCGTTGCGTATGCATCTGCGGGGACAACGACCTTCATATTTGGCAAAACTCTCATAAGGGCTATATCTTCTAGACATTGGTGGGATGAGCCGTCCAGGTGATCTGAAAATCCTGAATGAGT
Source organism: Pyrococcus sp. (assembly GCF_030153625.1). Classification (NCBI taxonomy): domain Archaea; kingdom Methanobacteriati; phylum Methanobacteriota; class Thermococci; order Thermococcales; family Thermococcaceae; genus Pyrococcus; species Pyrococcus sp. The sequence continues at coordinate 5,790 of NZ_JASKLM010000038.1, forward strand.
TCCTACTATCTTCACATTTAAGTTGTCTCTTGCCACAGTATTTCTTATCTGTTCCCAAGCTCTCATTAGGAATACTGCAAATGCAGAGGCCACTGGTATTTTTCCTGCAATTGCAAGTCCTGCTGCGGTTCCTATCATATCTTGTTCACTTATTCCGACTTGGATAAATCTATTTGGAAATGCTTTTTCGAAATATAGTGTCTTTGTTGATCCCTTCACATCTGCGTCAATTACAACGACTTCCTCTATTCTCTCCCCAATTTCGACCAGTGCTCTTCCGAAAGCTTCTCTGAAGCTTTCTATCACCAATTCCACCTCGCTATAATGACTTTTGGCTTATCATTGATTTTTTCTAGTTCGATTATAGTTTTCTTTAGTTTTTCTACCTCATTTTCAATTTCCCTAACTTCCCATCCAAAGGCCTTCCACTTCTCTGCCAAAGGCTCCTTTGCGAGTATATCTTCAGTATGTCCCGTAAGCTGGTAGTAGTTTCTGTCAATAATTGCTATAACATTATCAAGGTTGTGATGTGCTGCTGTCATGGCAGCTTCCCATATTTGGCCTTCATCTAACTCTCCATCTCCTAAAACAACAAATATTCTGCCTTTCTTTTTGTCCATTTTTTTAGCTAGTGCTATACCGTTTGCCACAGAGAGTCCTTGACCTAGTGATCCTGAAGAGACTTCAATAAAGGGAAGTCCCCTAGTTACATGGCTTGGAAGCCCATCAATTTCTGCAAAGCTCATAAGTTCTTCATCACTTATCAGTCCCATTTTCCAGAGTAAGACGTAGAATGCTGGGGCTGAGTGTCCCTTGCTGATTATTATTGTATCCTCTTCCTTCTTTAACTCTAAAACTGCTTGGAGTATTCTGAGGCAAGTTAAAGAGGAGTTCATGTGAAAGCCATTAACAGGCTTTAGCATCTCTTTTAACTTTACTGTAAGAACTTCACTCACTTCCATCACCTCTTAAAATTGTCAGAACAAGTTTTCCTTCTTCAGTCAATCTAACGGGTTTTGGATCATCCTTTGTTCCGTATTCTATCAATCCTAGCTCCTTCAGAATTCTTGCATTAAGCTTTAGGGTTGACAGTGGTTTCCTTTTCTTTCTGCTAAGTTCCTCAAGTAGAGCGTTCAATGACCTGTGCTTGCCGTTTATGCTTTCAAGTATAAGCCTCTGATTTTCGTTTAAAGCTCTAAGAAGTAGTTTTCTTAGAACATCTACCCCGCCGTTATCTATTGATATTGGCAGGGCATCACCCATTGGCGGGGCATCACCTTTTGCTGTGTAAATTGGCGTGGCATCACCCTATCACCATCCACAAAGAAAATAAAAAGAGTATTTAAATTCTTGGGCAACTGTTCCTATCCAAATGACAAAATTTGTCAAGATATGAATTAGAAAAGTAGCGGTTTGTCAATCGTTTGAGCTGAGCTCGAGAATTGCGTTTTTAAGGATTTCAATAGCTTCTAGGTATTCCCTGAGCTTTATCCTTTCGTAGGGAGTGTGGTCAAGCTTGGAATCTCCAGGCCCATATGCTATTGCATCCACTCCATACTTTGGTCCGAGAATATTTGTATCGGCTGTGCCAGTTTTTTTCTTTAGCTTCGGCTTGTAACCTGCTTTCCTTATTGCTCTAACGAACGCTCTTACAAGGGGAGAAGTTCTACTTACTTCATATGCTGGAACAAAGTCAATGATGTCCCATTCTTTTGGAGGCATATATCCGGGAGGAGTTCTTAAATTAACTATCATCTCTCCAAAAAAGTCAAACTCCCTTTCATATGCAACAAATTTGACAATTCTTCCGCTCAGACTGTTAAAGCCCTCACCGAAGTACTTGGCTATAGTGAGCCATTTCTCTATTAGTTTTTCAGCTGCTCCGACTCCAATGCTGCCGTGCACTTTTTCTACTGTTTCTGTAAACTTAACTGTTAAACTACCTTTGTATCCAATCGTTACTCCATTGGTTCCACTTGGTTCTCCCACAATTATGTAATCAGGTTTTGGAACTTCTAAGTTCTTTGCCCCCTTGGAAAATCCTTCTTCATCCACTAACCCAGCAAAAATTATGTTTGCGTCACTTTCTATTGTAGCAAAAAAGAAAGTAGCTAATGGCCCTTTTGCATCGACAGCCCCTCTGCCCCATAGCTCTCCGTTCTCAATCCTGACGGGAATATAGCCCGGAACTGTATCCATATGGCCAGCTAATAGGATTAGTGGTCCCTTTCCCTTTTTTACAGCGATTACGTTCCCTACATCATCGAGATATGCCTCTATCCCATAATTTTCAAAGGATTTAATGAGGAACTTAGCAACCCCATTTTCTTTTCCCGTCGGACTATAGATTTCAACAAGGCGTTTAAGAAACTCAATTTTTTCTTCCGTAGATATCATTAATAACACCTTCAATGGCCGATTTTGCTTGATTTATCTCATCTTTGCTAATTATAAGAGGTGGGAGAAGTCTTATAACCCGCTGCCCCGCTGTGTGAACGAGATAACCTCTATTTTGAAGTTCTTCTACCACTTTAGCTACGGGTTTTTTCATGACTATTCCTATCATTAGCCCTTTTCCTCTCGTTAAGACAACATTTTCTCCTTTTATTTCAATGAACTTTTCAGCAGCTTTTTCGATTAGTTTTTCTCTTCTCAAAATTCTTAGAGTTACGGCCACAGCTTTACAGGCTAGAGGATTTCCTCCAAATGTTGATCCGTGTTTCCCTCTTTCCACGTCAAAGTTTGTTAATGTTAAGCTTACTGGCACTCCATTTCCAATGCCCTTACCCATAGTTACAATGTCTGGTTCCACTTTGTAATGCTCAATAGCTAGAAATTTTCCTGTCCTAAGACCACTCTGAACTTCATCTGCAATTAGCAAGGCTCCTTTGTCTTCAGTAAGATCTCTAAGTGTTTTGACGAACTCTTCATTTGCTGGAACAACTCCTCCTTCTCCTTGAATTGGCTCAAATATTACAGCTGCAGTTTCCGTAGTTATTGCTTCTTTTGCTGCTTCAACATCGTTGAAAGGTATGTGCTTAAACCCAGGAACTAAAGGTTTGAAGTCTTCTCTATACTTTGGTTTCCAAGTAGCACTTAAAGCCCCCATTGTCCTTCCATGGAAAGCGTTTGTCATAGCTATTATCTCTTTTCTCCCGGTATAAAGCCTAGCAAACTTTAATGCAGCTTCAACTGCTTCTGTTCCTGAATTTCCTATGTATACGTATTCGTATGTGACAAATTTTTCAAGTTCTTCAAGCATCTCGTACTTTTCCTCATGATCAAACATTGGGCCTGCAACTACAAGCTTTTCTAGCTGTTCCTGCAATTCACTTACCCACTCGGGATGATTGTGTCCTAGAACGTTTACTCCAATACCTGCTATTAAGTCTATGTACTTCTTTCCCTGGGAATCCCATACGTAAATTCCTTCTCCTTTTACGAGCCTTAGTCTCTTCCTGTACAAGCTCATTTCCCTCAATATATCACCGTCCTTCCGTTTAATCCTTCAATTACAACGTTCTTAATACCACTGTTTATCGCTTCTTTGGCCATAAGAAGCTTCTTTTTCATTCCTCCCTTTGCAAAAATTAAGTATTTCTCTATTTCATCTGCAGGGAGCTCTGAAACTACTTTTCCTCCAGCCATAAATGCTGTGTCTGAGAGGAAGTAGAGCTCCTTTGCATCCATGGCGAGGGCCACATGATAAGCAACTTTATCACCATCTACGTTGAGGGGAGTGTTCTCAATTGGGTCATAGGCAATGGAAGCTATAACTGGAGTTCCAATCTTGAGATACTCTCTTAGGATTTGAGTGTTCACTTTCTTTATTACTCCAGAATAATCATCCCTAATGGCAACAACTCTTCCATTGATAACTGCTTTGATTAGCTTTTTCCTCTCTCCAATAATCAGCTCCCTGTCAAGTCCTGTGAGGCCTATTGCGTTTATTCCTTGATTTCTCAAGAATTCAACAATTTCTTTATTGGCCCTTATCATTGCGGCTACATAAACCTTAAGCACTTCCTTTGTTGTTCTTCTAAAGGTTACCCCAGAGGGGCTTGTTAGCTTCTCTATTTTAACTCCCATTTTCCTGGAAAGTTCATCAACATGTCTTGATCCTCCATGAACAATAACTGAATTTCCCAGAATTTCTGAGATTCCGTTTTCTCTCCATAGATTTTCTAGCATTGATATAACGGAACCTCCAATCTTCACGACTCTCATTGTTACCACCTCACACGGGATAAACAGGATAATACTCTAATCCAGTCGTTTCTTTAAGTCCAAACATTATGTTCATGTTTTGAACAGCCTGTCCAGCTCCTCCCTTGATCAAGTTATCTATTGCCGAGAATACCATCACCCTTGAGTTTTCGGAGTCGTATGCGAATCCTATATCGATAAAATTGCTTCCAATGACGTACTTTGGATCAGGATACCTTTGTAATCCTCCTTTATCAGTTACGATTCTTACAAAGGGCTCGTCTTTATACATCAAGAGCTTTCTCAGCAGTTCTCTTTCATTGCCCTCATAGCGGAAGTAAATTGTAGCTAACAATCCTCTCACTAAGTCTACAGAATGGACTGTGAACATGGCCTTTACTCTAGTTTCCTGCAGAACCTCTGCCTCGTGCCTGTGGTGATAGGGCTTGTATACCCTAACCACGTTGCTTCTTTCTGGATGAATACTTGCAATGTTCTCTCTTCTTCCTCCTGCAGAGGAGCTGACTTTTAGGTCAACTATGGCCTCCTGAGTTAAGTCCTTGAAGGGATAGAGTCCAAGGATCGTTGCTGTGGCATTACACCCTGGATTGGCAACAAGTTCGGCCTTTTTTATTTCTTTTCTGTGAAGCTCTGGTAAGCCGTAAGTAAATCTGTCTATGAGTTCGGGTTTCTCGTGCGGACCATAATACTTTTCGTACAACTCTTTCTTTATCCTGAAATCAGCGCTCATGTCTATTATCTTAGCACTTCCCAAGAACTCCTCTATGATTTTCATAGATGTCCCATGTGGGACTGCCAAGAATATCACATCTGCATCGAAATTGTAGTCGTTTGTGAATCTTAAGTCAAGTCCTCTAAGGTTTGGATGAACTTTATGCACTTTCTTTCCGGCATATTGTCTTGAGGTTATTGCAGTAATCTCAACTTCTGGATGCATTGCGAGTAACCTAACTAATTCCCCTCCGATATATCCACTAGCCCCAACAACAGCAGCCTTGATCATCTCTTTGCCACCTCCACTGCATATTCAACGAGTTTTCGAGCAATATCAACTCCAGTAACTCTGGCTGCGTTCTTAAACTCCATATTTGGATTAACTTCGTTGACTAACAACCCCTGAGGGCTTTCAAAAATGTCTATTGCTAAAGCTCCATCTCCAAATGCCTCCCAAGCTTTTATTGAGACTTCTTTGACATCTTCATCTGTACAGGGGGTAGCCTTGCCTCCCCTAGCTGTGTTTGTAATCCAATGATCAGAATACCTGTAAATAGCAGTCACGAATTCTCCTCCTATCACATAACTCCTAATGTCTCTTCCAGGTTTTTCTACGAACTCTTGAAAGTAATGGATGTTGTAAAGGGGATTTTTCATCCAGGTTTTATGTTCAAGTAGGCTCTCTAGGGCGTCGATATCGTTTACTTTCGTCACTAACCTACCCCAGCTTCCATAGATAGGCTTTGATACAAATGGAAATCCAAGCTTTTTCCCCAAATTTTTCGCGCCATTCTCGCTTATTGCAACTCCCCACCTGGGAACCTTTACTTTCTTTGAAAGTTTCAATGTTGCAAGTAATTTGTCTCCAGCTTCAAGTATTATATTAAACGGATTTACTACGGGAATTCCAGCATCTTCAAACAACTTTGCTAGGTATAGGGCCTTAAAATGGCTTATATTCCTAATTATAACAACGTCTAAGTCAAATTTTGCGGGAAATGTCATGTCGTCCTCGTGCAACATTATAACTTCTCCAAACTCACTGGCTCTCTCTCTAATCATTACTTCCTCTTTTCTCAAGATTGTGTATGTAATTCCGATCTTCATAGGATTCTCCTCCATAAAAAAATAAAAGCTGGGGAAACTACTCTCCCCAGTCCTCTTCAACTTCTGGAAGCTCTTCCAGTGTTAGGGGGTTCAAACTAACGACTTCAAGCTCTGCTCCGCATACAGGGCACTCAACTATCTGGTGTAACTCCACTCCGTCAACTTCTATCTCTGCTCCACATACGGGACACTCAACTACACTCATTCCAACCACCTCCTGGCTTTGGTTTCAAATACAATGTATTTGTAATAATTTCGTATCATATAGTTCTGAAAATCAATATTTTGTTTCAAATATTACATATCAAAGCGAGTTAATATAGTGCTTACTCTAATTTCTTCGTTCCAAAGATCCTCTATATCCTCATCTAAGTTTTTTAGAGTCTCCCAAATGACTGCTATTGTATCCATAAATCTCCCCTCCTTCTAATGTATTCAATAATACCCCCTTCTTCGACTATATCGAGAAGAAAACTGTCAAGTGGCTTAAACTTTAGAACTTTCCCATTTTCTTTCCTTACTTCCCCAGTTCTCCAGTTAACCTCAACAATTTCTCCATCTAAGAGTGGGTCGGTATCTCCTATCAAAAGGGGGAGTCCCAGGTTCACTGCGTTTCTAAAGAATATTCTTCCAAACGATTTTGCAATTACTCCCCCTACTCCCGCAGCTTTTAGTGCTAAGGCTGCAGATTCTCTTGATGATCCTATTCCAAAGTTTTTTCCTCCAACAACTACATCTCCTGGTTTAACTTCTTTGGAAAACTCTGGTCTTTCTTCAATGAATGCTATCTTTGCTAGCTCGTTTGGATCTTTTGTTAAGTTATATCTTCCGGGAGTTATTGCGTCTGTTGAAATGTTATCCCCAAATTTCCATACTCTACCCCTTGTTATCATATATGCCCCTCCGGATTCGTTATTTCTCCATATAAAGCGCTTACAGCTGCAGTTATTGGATTAGAAAGGTAAATCTGTGCATTGGGAGACCCCATTCTCCCTCTGAAGTTTCTATTTGTCGTGCTTAGAACTACTTCCCCATCCCCAACTACACCCATATGTCTCCCTAAGCAAGGCCCACATCCTGGGGGAAGAATAACTGCTCCAGCTTCAATGAGTTTTCTTGCTATTCCCTCTTCTATCATCCTCTTGTATACACTCATAGATGCAGGGCCAACGATAGTCCTGACTGCCACTTCTTCTCCTTCCAAAATATCAGCAGCCTTGGATATTTGTTCAAACATCCCATTTGTGCATGAGCCTATGAAGACTTGATCTATTTTTGTCCCCTCTACTTCTTCCACTGGAACAACGTTTCCCGGATTATGCGGTTTTGCAACGAGAGGATTAAGGGAATTTAGCTCAACTTCGAGCTCTTTTATGTACCCATCTCCTGTATACTCTTCTCCTATTATTCCCGTTTTTGCATTGGCCTCCACTACAAAGTTTGTTAGTGTTAGGCGCTCATCAAGAGAGAAAGGAACATTGAAGAATTCTACAGCCTTATAGTTCATATCGTAGTTCCTTAGTATTGAGATGAGATGAAGTATCACATCAGTTGCCGTGACATACTTTGAAGGATTACCCTCGAGAATAACTCCAACACTTTCTGGAATTCTGAACCATGTCTTTCCTAGCCCCAAAATTACAGCAACATCCGTTGCTCCCATTCCTACGGCAAAGACTCCCAGTGCCCCGAGAGTTGGAGTATGAGAATCAGCTCCCACAACTATCTTTGAGTTCTCCGCTAGTCCCATCTCAACGACGAGTTGATGGCTGATTCCTTGTCCCTCTATTACTGGAATTCCATGCCTTTTTGCGAAGTCTCTAATCTCTTTTTGCAAGTTTGCAATCTTTACTGTAGGAGCTGGATACACGTGGTCAAAAAAGATATATGCCCTTGCCCTTACGGTGGTAAAGGCCTTATTAAATGCTTCTATTATTAGGGGCATTGTTCCATCGTGAGCGTATACTAAATCCACTTTCCTAACTACGCTCTCTCCAACTTTTCCACCAAGAATCTCCTCAATTAACGTCATATTGCTAACCTCCTGGCTTCTTCTATTAATTTTTCCCAGGTATAAGGTTCTCTGCTTTCTTTTACTTTTCTTAGAAGTTCTTCAACAATATTTTCATCTTCAATGCCTGCTTTCCTTAAGTAAAACCTAATAGTATCTCTGCCAGCAAATCTATCTAGGTAGATTCTTCTTTCCCTGCCAAAGGTTTCTGCAGGAAGAAATTCGTAGAAAGTTGGGTCTTTGATTACGGCAGAGACATGAAGTCCTGCTTTATGTGTAAATGCATTCTCTCCCACTATCGGGTAGTTTTGCTGTGGTCTTATTCCTGTTATTTTGGTAAGTAGCTGGCTCAAGTAGTAAAGCATCTCCAGCTTGTACTTTTTGATGCCATAATGATAATATAGAACTGTAGCAATTTGAGCCAAATCAACAATTCCCGCCCTCTCTCCTAATCCATTTATGGTAGCATCAACCAGTGTTGCACCTGCTTCAATTCCCATGAGTGCATTTGCAAGAGCCAAGCCAAGATCGTTATGGCAGTGGACATTTACAGGTATTCCAAACTCTGTAACATTTCTAACGAGCATGTAGAATTTTAGAGGATGAGCACTTCCTGTTGTATCTGCTATGCTAATTCTGTCAGCTTTTAGTTCTTTTGCAAGATTAAGTGCGGCTACTAAGTTCTTCCATTCAGTCCTTGTTGTATCCTCTGGAGTAAACCTAACCTTTAACCCGTGGTCTTTTGCATACTCTATAGCTCTACTAATTCTGTCTAATGCCTGTTCTAGAGTTATTCCAAATCTCTTGGTTAGGCAGTGATTTGACAAGCAGAAAAATATTCCTATCCAGTCTGTCCCTGCTTTTAGAACATAGTCCACATCACTTATTAAGGCTCTTGAATGTGCAAGAAGATTTGCCTTAAGTCCTTGCTGAGCTACGAGCTTTATCCCCTCGAATACATCTCTGCTTACTGCTGGATGTCCAACTTCGATAAACTCAACACCAAACTCATCTAAAGCTAAGGCTATTTCAAGTCTCTGCTCTGGTGTGTAGTTAACTCCAGGTGTTTGCTCTCCTTCTCTTAGGGTTGAGTCTAGTAATAGTATTTCTCTTCTTCTGCTTAATATACACCACCCATCCCTCATCATTTTGCATAGGTATTTAAAATTTTCGGTAAATTTTTTGTCTTTTCGAAAAATTTTTTGAATTTCTAGTCATATCGAAAAAATTTAGATCAAATATTAAAATTCTCGAAAAATTTTTGTGCATCTACAATTTTATTTGCTTTGTTCAAAATCAAGATTTTAAAAATGTAAAGAGAGTCATCTGACAACATTCTTTATTCTCTCAGAAATTACAAGCGCAATTAGAGCCTTGATAATGTCAAAAACAATGAAAGGTGCAACCCCTAGATAAAATGCTTTCTTAAAGTCCATATCTAGCCATATTCCGAGTCTTACCCACCCAAGAATGTAAATTATACCTAATCCAAGAAGACATCCTCCTAGTTTTCCCCAAGAAGATTTAGTTTTTTCTGAAAAATAACCTGAAATAAAGGCTGCTATTGGAAAAGCTAGTAAATACCCTCCAGTTGGTCCATAAATATGAATTATCCCTCCGCTAAATCTAGCAAAGACTGGTAATCCAAGTGCTCCTAGCAAGAGGTAGATAACTTGGCTAAGTGTTCCAAGCTTTGCTCCTAGAACCAGTCCCGAGAGAAATACCATGAGGACTTGAAAAGTAAATGGTACTGGGCCAAGGGGTACAGAAATCTGAGCACCAACTGCTGTTAATGCTGCAAATACTCCCGATAATACAATTTCTCTGGCTTTCATGTGATCACCCCTGATATGATTTCGTTAACCTTTAAATGTATTTTGGTTAACCATAAAGAGTGAAATTTTTGAAGCATTTTAAGAATAACATTGAGATGCTAAAGAATAGCTCAATAAAAAGAAAAATACTTGAAGAGTTGAGAAAAGGAAGAACAGTTTCAGGAGACTATTTAGCGTCGAAATTAGGAGTGTCTAGAGTTGCTATTTGGAAACATATTAGGGAATTAAAAGAGTTAGGTTACGGGATAATCGCTGATAAAAAGGGATACAGACTAGTTCATGAACCAAGAAAACCTTATCCTTGGGAGATTGATATCCCCTCATATTATCTTAAAAAAACGACTTCTACAATGGAAGTAGCTAAAAAATTAGCTGAAAAAGGTGAAAAAAGTTTTACAGTGATTATAGCTGAAGAGCAGATCCAAGGAAGAGGGAAGCTAAAGAAAAAGTGGCAATCAAAACCAGGAGGGTTGTATTTTTCTATAATATTGAGGCCAAAAATTAGACTAGTAGATGTAGAGAACTTAGTTCCTTTACTCTCTTCTGCAATCCTTGATACTTTAAAAAAATTGGGAATTGAAGGAAATGCAAATGATAAAGGAGAAATTTTTGTAAATGGGAAAAAGATAGGAGGGATACTAATAGAAGCTAAGGGTGAGATCGACATAGTTGAGTACGTTATTGTGGGGATTGGAATAAATGTTAACAATGAAGTTACTTATCTATCAGCAACATCGTTAAAAAAAGAACTTGGAAGGGAAGTGGATTTACTGGAGTTCTCCAAGAATATCTTATCAGCAATATTAGATACTTTGAGACGCAATTTCAATTAATTTTTTGATTTAGATTTCTGCTGAATCACAAACTTTAGTAGTTTAGTGCATCCAAGAATTACTCCCTCAACAACTTCTATTTTTAGAACTTTTTCAGCGACGGGGTTCCCCCTACGGGGGTTTTGGTGTAATTTTGTGGAATTTCATCCCAATTCTTTGTTTTTCTACTGCTATGACCCCGTAGGGGTTGGTCTTCACCAGCCCTTCCTCGGGTTTTAAAACCCTCCAAGCCTCTAATCCTTTCGGGGCAACCCCCGGGCCCTACATCCGAAGGTTACACGTGGATTTCATTTGATGCCCTCTTGGGGTATTAACCGACCCCCGCATGCGGGGCAAACCAGAGTACATGCTCATCCTTTATATATTTTCCCCCCACTGTTTTGAAATTATACAAAAAGAAAAACAGTTAGAAATGGCATCAATTATGCTAACCATTCGGATTCTCGTATTTTCTAAATTTTTCTCTGTTTATTTTAATTTCATATGGATTCAGGAGCTATTTCTTCATATCCCCGAAAACTAAATGCTTAAGAATGTTTTACAAAAAACCTTTCAGGTGATATTATGGAGGTTCGTTTTGTTGATGACTATGTAGCGTTTTCTAGAATGCCATATGAAGATGAGGTTGAAGAATTAGTTAAGGAGTTCGATGCTTTCGTTGTGTTAGTTGAGGAATTTGAGCTGGAATACGACCTAGAAAAAGTTAGAATGGAGGTTGAAGTTTTACACGTCCCAATACCCGATTTTACGGCTCCGAGCATTGAAGAATTAAAATACATCGTGAAGTGGATTGATGAAAAGGTGAAAGAAGGAAAGAAAGTTCTAGTACATTGCTATGGAGGGAGTGGAAGAAGTGGAACTGTGGTTGTGGCTTGGTTAATGTATAAGTATAAGCTCCCTTTAAAAGAAGCACTTTTGGAAGTTAGGACCTTGAAGCCAAGTGCTGTAGAAACTAGGGATCAGCTAGAGGTTCTTAAAGAATTCGAAAAGCTTCTAGGAACTATTGTCTGAGGTAAACCGTAAAGTTTTTAAAGTGTTTGTGGGGAGTTGGTAGTGGTACGGCGGCCATAGCGGGGGGGCCACACCCGGTCTCATTTCGAACCCGGAAGTTAAGCCCCCCAGCGATCCCGGTTGTACTGCCCTCCGAGAGGGGGCGGGAAGCCGGGGACGCCGCCGGCCACTA
>NZ_JASKLM010000039.1:0-17311 GCF_030153625.1 Pyrococcus sp.
ATGAGTAAACGCCATTTGGCCCGCTGTAAAATTCATAACCATTTTCATTTAACCTTTGAGTAGTGCTTGATGCAAAACAGTAACCAACCCAGAGGTCTGCATACCAAGGCTCTGCATAGGGAGGAAGACTATACTTAAAGCTCAGACTCTTATATGTATTTACTCCACAGGCCCACCCAGTGTAACCAGAGTATGTGATGTCAGAGTAATCTACTTTTATTGATACTGGAATGCTGTAGGGAGTTCTCAAGACTTTTGGAGTATATTTAATTTCAATTACAGAATCTGGGTATCCATAGAGCCTGCGAGTTCTTGTTCCTCCACAGTCAGGACAGTTATAATAATAACTTCCTCCATAAAGAAATCTTCTTGTACTGTTGTCGTACTTAGCATCAATGGCCAATACAAAATCAAAGACCATTTTAGAGAGATTTGAATATGTGATACCTATTTGAGACAATCCATTTCGTATTTCATCATCAGTAAACTGCACAGTTACAGGTGATGCACTATTAATGTATTTTTCAGAAATTAACCAGAGATTTTCTCCTAGTCCATAATACAGCCTAACGACTTGTGCCCCCTCAACTTTGAATTTCATATTTATACTTTCAATCTCTCCTGGGACAAAGTTTTCAAGCAAGTAAATAAAACCTGTATATGTGGAGGTCACATCGTAGATTTTCATAACTCCCGGGTCTTCCAGATAGGGAATGCTACTTAGGTACTTCACATATATTGTTGTACCGCTTCCTATACCCATTTCTGTGTAACTCGGATCATAAAATTGAAACTCTATTAAATTTTCTCCTGGAATGAGATAATCTTTTATGTCTGGAGCGTTTGGAGTTGTCGAAGTTAGAGTCACTCTATTTCCGTTGATATAGACATCCATATCCTCACCACTTCTTCTCACGAAGTTTCCATCTGCCTCCAAAATTTCGCTATCATTCGGTAGATATATTTTTGCTTTTATATTTAAAGTATTCCTCCTTCCCTGTGTTGTCCAGGCTCCAGCGAGAACTCTCATAAATCCGAAGAGATCTTCTCTAACGGATGTAGCTCTAGTTAGGTATGCTCTTGCCATATATCCCCTAGGGGTTTGGTTGTACGCATAACCGCTCATTAGAAGAGTGGCCTCTGAAACATGTAAAGCTTTGGAGTAGTTGCTCCCAGCTCTTTTCAGATATGGGCTTGTATAGTTGTTTATCAAGAGTTCATAGTTGTATCCTTTTAGAGTTTGGTTGAGGATATAGCCTAAAATTATTTCAGCCTTATGCCTTAGATCTTTTTCAGGAAATATAGGGGCTGTTGCCCAATAAGTAGCAACGATATCCAGGGGGGACATATCTGAGGATACAAGTTCGGGATCCAATATTCCACTCTCACTCCAATTTAGAATGATTTCAGACGAAACTAGCTGGTTTAATGGTGCCGTCCTAAGAACGATAAGAACGTTCTCTGCGGTGTGTTGGTATTGGGAGAGCAAATAACTTGAATACACTTCTCTCTCAGTCTTCAGTAGGGAAAAAGTACCTGCTATAACTACAGTTGTTAAAAGCAAGGCTAGGAGAGCATCAAGAGTAAATATGAATCCTTTCTTCATGAGTCATCCCACACCCACAGTTTTACTATACCAGCGTCCAATTTTGGAGCAAGCGCCCACTTAATATCTGGAATTATTTCTATCTTTACTGAACCTCTGTCCCATCCCTCCAAAGAGTAGAGCCACATTGCAACTGTATCTCCTTCTTGGGGATTGCCAAAGAGATCTTTTAGGGGTATTGATATCGAAGTACTGTTTCCAGTATAGTGAATTGAAGTGTTTCCATGAACTACAACCGCTCTAACGATGTTTTCAAAAGGCATTCTGTATATCATAAGTCCACTCATATCGGATTTTGATAGCACTACAAAGGACATGTTTCCTGGAAGATCGGGAACTGTAATCTTAAGGTAAGAGCCCGCAGGAAGTTGAGATCTAAGAACTCCATAGATCATAGGGACTTCAGAGGATGGATTTGCTGAGAGGTCGTAGAGAAAGGTCTCAATGCTCACTGTTCTCTTTTCCACTTCTACCCAGGGAGAACGCTCCATTGATGCCTCGATTATAATTTTATCGTTGATAACAGTTCCGTTTATCACGCTAAAGGACAAAGTAGGAATATCCTGAAGTTCAACAACTTGAGCAAATGTGTAGTTTCCTAGGATATTTGGAACTGTGCTGTCGTATGCGGAAACAGTGACTACGACGTTTCCCTGTCCAGTAATCTTTAACGTCTGCCAGCATGGATTGAAGTTAATTTGAAGGTCACTTGTTTTATTGAGAATGAATATCTCTATAACAGTTCCCGGAGGTACAATGATAGGAGGCCTATCGTCTTTTTTATCATCTATTGAAGTGCTTTCTGTTGTTATTATCTTCATATAATTTATATAACTTTCATCCTCTTTTTTATTATTTTTATTACCAAGCTTTAGTACGTTTCCCTTTACTAATTTACAGACTTCTTCATTTTCATATTCGGTTCCGTCAGATCTTCTTAAGAGAATGTAGCTAACGGTAAAGTCTCTTCCATCTGGGCTTTCCACTCTAAAATTGGCCCCACCAGAAGGATTATCAAGTCCAAAAGTAACATTTGCAAGGTATACTCTGGGAAAAGTCCCGTTAATGCTAACATTATATCTTGAGAGAAAGACCTCAAGCATGAAGTCTTTCCCGTTGGAAATATCTATGGCTTTTCCAATAACCTCGGGAGAAGAAAGCTTCATAACTTTGAGATAATCTAGAGCGTAGCTCCTGTTAGAACTTCTAAGTCCAACAACTTCCAACTTTGAGATATCTAGATGCCAATCTTCGGGCTCACCTGGGCTCTTTAAAAGAACATCCAACATATTCTCAGCTACGTTAGCTCTCTCATACCAATCGATAAGTGAAACTATCTCATTCTTTATGCTCTCCGATGTAGCAGAGACCGTTCCAATTATCATAACTACAATTACCATTGAGACCAGTGCATCCATGGAAAATACTTGACCCCTCAACGCTCCCACCACTTCATAATTATATTGTGTATGGCTTATTTAACGATTTTGATTCATCTATATGTATCCATGCTCTTGCAAGACACTGATCCACGCTTCCTCAATCTTTCTCGCTAGTACATCTTTTAAAAGCTCTTTTATATCTTCAAATTCAAAAAGGCCCTCCCGATATACTATTCCAGAAGTTTTGAGCTTTATCTCTACTTTCTTCTCATTTTTGTCAATTTTTATATCTTCAACTTCGATTTCATGCTTTTTGAGTACCTCTGCTGTTTTATTCCAGTTACTTTCAAAAACTGTATTTAGAACATCTTCATCTAACTCTCCAATAACATAGGTAATCGTTGCCTGATATTTTATCCCCACAATTTCGGTATCGTTGAAGATTCTCTCTACTTCAGCGTGAAACATGAACCATTCTCTTTCCTTTTCATCTCCCATTCTAATGAGATCTGAGATCGTGATTTTCTTTATCATTTTGTGCACCTCCTTTCACGTTATAAAGAAATAGGCATTTAAACCTTCCTAGAATAAGTTCTTTGATACCTTAAGATGATAGTGGAGAACTAACATTAGCTCCTGCCAAATTCACATTGATACTCAAACCCTCTAAACCTTATTCTTTCTGCTTTACTACTTATCCTTGGAAAAAGTTAAAGCTCAAGGAGCATTCAAAGGTCATCATTAAGATAATTGATGAGGAGGAGATTGAGAAAATCTTGGATTCAATGATTATCGAGAAAGTTGAGGGTATAGATTATAAGAAGCTTAAGGAGACCCACTATGAATCTCTCTAAAGTCTTTGTAGATTCTTATATTCTGGGTAGGATTGGTGACGAGAACGCAAAGGCATTATCTCGTAGAATATTAGATTATCTTGGCTCTCAGGATAAAAAAACTAGTGAACCAAAACGACAATTATGAAAACTCATAAAACAATGAGTTTTAGCTGTAAACTAGCTAGATTAATTATCTCTCAAAACAAACCTAAGCATAATTAATGGGATTTCTGCTGTGCTACTATTAATGAAGCACAAACACCTAAAGAAGTGCTGGAAGAGTTAAAATCAAGCCCATAAATCTTGGAGAAGTTGAATCAAAATATTAATTCAAAAAGTTCCTTATGAGAAAGAAGCGCTAGAGTAGTCACTTGATTGGTAAAGACAATGCATGAAATCTCGGAGGAAGACTACAAACCTGCAAAAGCGTTCGAAAACCAGGCATATTTAATAATATTCTCAGTGTATTTGGGATAACTTAGACATAAAATAAAAAACGGTTACTTCAGTAACCCTTGCAATATCTGCAACTTCCCGCTCATAGTCGTAAATCAGCTTAGAGGAACCACAACTTGGACACTTGCCAATATCCACCCCAAAATACAACAAACACCCTCAAGGAGCCCTTAAAATCAGAATTTCTTGAAATTCTAGGCTTCAGAAATTTTTACCAGAAATATGGTAAGTTTCTGACCACTATTGTATGGAAGTTGTTCTCCACTTAACAACCTAAAATTTCCGTAATGCAAAATTACTGCACTTTCTTTAGATACTTCTCAGCAAACTCCTCAAGATTAAAGGCCAATTGATGGGCAAGCTCGTGAGAAAATCTAAAATACCTCTCAAGATAAAACTCAAAAACTTCATGCAGAATTGTTTTCAATTCTTCCAACTTGTTCTCCTGCTCGACAACTATAATTTCACCTTCCTCAAACCACCATCCTGTTTCTTCAAGAATCTCAGCCCAGTTTGGATAAGAAGCCTTAATCTCAGAAGGCTTAAGAACCCGGACTACAACCACAGTATCACCAATAGACCATTTCTAGCAAACTTTAAATACTTTTCTATTAAATTACAGTTGGGTGAAGATTATGAAATACAAGGATATTAATACACTAAATTACAAAAATTTACAAGACATGGAGTACATTGCAGCCTTGACAGGTAAAGTACCGTACTACGACTTTGAAACAAAAGAGTCAAAATTTATTGAGAAGAACAAAATTCAACAGCTAATTTCAGAGCTCGTAAAGGAGGAAAAGTTTGCTGAGGCAAAAGAGCTGATGGAGTCCTCGAAAAAAGACTACCTTAAAGAGCTTGAGAAAAACCTCACTCCAAAACTCCTCTCCCTCAGGATTTCGTTTCCATTGTGGGTGAAGCTTTACGCTTTGGCACTCAAGCATGAGACTTCCCCATCAGCAATTCTCAGGAGGCTTTTGATCAATGCAACTAAAAGCCTCATTGATGAATTGAACGAGGCAGGGATAATCACTCCAAGGGCTTACTTGCTGATTAAGGAGTCCCTTGACAGCTTGGAGAAACTGCAGGAGAGGAGGACGTTTAATGAGGATGAAGTAGGCAGGAAGTACATACTAATTTATGAACATGAGGAACCGATAAGTGTTTCTGACTTAAAGCACATCCATTATTTCTTGAAGCGTCTTGTGAAAGCCTACGTCAAGCAGGATAACATTCCAGAAGAAATCGTGAACTTGCTTTTTGAGAAAACCGTCGCTAGCGATTTTGAAACCCCTGAGGCGTTCTTTTACACATACGTGGGTGTTTTCAAAGAGAATAATGAGATATTCCTAAGGTTAGGTCCAGAAGTGAATACTCTCGACTTTTACTATGTTGTGTTTGAGTACCCAATAAGAGCAATTCAAGAATTTCCACCAGAAATTGTACTGAAATTTCACAAGAAGATTCTCTTTAATGCCTTCGTGGATTGTCCTCATGTTATTGAAAAGATAAAGGCAAAGCTTGAAGGGGATGAAGCTTTGACTCTTGATGATTACAAGAGCATTTTCTGCCATAACTTTGACAAAGAGATAGAGATATTATTCAGAGAAGGCACCAAGCCGTTTATTTATCCTGAAGGGGGTCAAGAATTCATGCATGTTGAATTTCTGCCCTACTGTTTTGAGGACTATCCCCTACCCCTATTTGGGATGGAGTTTTCAGAAAGAGAGCTTAAGATAGATGGAATAGCTCTCAAGAGAAGGCCAAGCAAAAATGAAGTTAAGGAGAATCTTGAAAGATTAAGGAGCATTGCTAAAAAAGCATACTATGAAGCTGTAGGGTTAAGTGATGAAAAGGTTACTGAAGCGAGGGCAAAAGTCGAGAAAGGAGAAATTGATGAGGAAGTGTTAGAGATTCTCAGTGTTGCTAAGGGTGTCGATGCATTTCTTGACTATCTGCTTGTAAGGCAAGAGGGGGGTAAGGATTTGCTCTCAGCGTTTTCAAAGCCCTCTGAAGTGTTCACAACAACATTTCCAAAGCCTCTCGTCAGAATACTGGAGCTGTTCTATGGAAAGAAAGTAAAAGAGATCTTGGAAGAACTTATTCTCAAAGAACAGCTTTAACTTTTCTTCTTTTTGTCTCCTAATTCTAGTACTTGAAGAGGCATGCACTATGAAAAACCGAAAAATTTAAAATACAACAATATTACAAAATGCAAAAATTTTATATTACGGAAGTTTCTAGTATAATATTACGGAAGAGGTGATAGGGTGGAGACCATTGGTAGTTTTACTGAGCCAAGGTTAATTGTTGGGAGTAAGGATCTTGTACATGAGAAAAATGAAAGAACAAGAGTGTATTCCACAGCTAGGGGAATGAGAGGCCGTGAAAATGGACAAGTATTATTTGAAGCGTTGATTGATTACCTCGTAGCTGATTGTTGGGAATGCACTAAGAAATTAGCAAGTGAAGAATTCGAGAAGACTACTCAAGAACACTGCTTTAAAGTGTTGGCAAAAGAAATTGAATGGGATGTCTCAAAAGCAAGAGTTCTGCTTGAATATGTTGAAATTTTCAAAAATGATTCTTTAATGAAAGGACTTGAAGAGGGTTTTGATTGGTTAAAAATTGATTTGAACTGTTTATCTCCTTAATTTAAAGCCTTGAGGTGACTACATGATGAAGTTCTGTCCTAATTGTGGGAGTTTGATGACGTCCAGAGAAACTCCCAGAGGTACTATTTTTGTTTGCAGAGGCTGCGAAATGGAAATCCTCAGGACTGAAGACATTGAAACGATAATAAAGCTCCCACTTTATGATCCTAAAAAAGTTCCGGAGTTTCATTCTGAGGACTTGTGGATTAACGGTAAGAGAGTCCCTTACTATTTCTTGGGCTATTATCTACCACAAAATAAGACGCAACAAGATGAGTTTTCCAAAAGCGTTTTAGATTTTAAGAAGGGGTACTTAAATGTAATTTCAAAATTTGCAGAGGATGTTGTTAACTTAATCCGCTTTAAAAAGCTGAAACCTGACATAATAATCCCAATACCCAGTAGCAAGAAAGGCGAGATTAGTCTTGGGCACAAATTACTAGTAGACTATGTCTCCAATGAATTGAAAATCAAAAATGGTACTAGAATCTTGCAAAGATGGTATTCTGTTCAAAAATCCCATTTAGCATCCCCAAACAAACGTCCTATAGAAAGAGATCATTACCTTTCAATTACCTGCAAACAAAGGTTAGAGAATATGAAAGTCGTGCTCTTTGATGACATACTCACCACAGGCGATACCGCAAGAGCATGTGTAAGAATAATTTTTGAATGTGGGGCATCGAAAGTGTATTTAATTACTTTGGCAAGGACAAAATTGGTGAGGTAACTTGACTCAAAAAAAGCTTATCGAATACACCAACCCAAGCACCTCTAGAAGGAAGATCACCAGGATACCAATTGATTCCCCCGATTATCCCCCTCTTTTAAAACAGATAAAAGATCCTCCGAAGATAATTTATGCTATTGGCAACGTTAGATTACTAAACAAACCAGCAGTTGCAATTGTAGGCACAAGACAGCCTAGTGAGAGGGGAGAGTATTATGCTGAAAAAGTAGCCGAATTTTATGCAAAACAAGGATTTGTTATTGTTTCTGGCCTCGCTTTGGGTATTGATTCAATTGTCATAAAGACTGCTTTGAAGACTGGGGCCCATGTAATTGGCGTTCTTCCGTCTCCTGTAAACGATATTGTGCCAAAAAGCAACGAAAAACTTGCTGAGAAGATAATTAGAAGTGGAGGTCTTCTTATTTCGGAGCTACCTGAAGGTACTAAACCGAAAAAGTATCATTTTGTCCGCAGGAATAGGATAATTAGTGGGATTTCATTTGCTGTAGTGGTCATTGAATCTGAGTTGAAAGACGGGACAATGCACACAGTGAAATTTGCCAAACAACAGAGGAGGATTATTCTGGTAACTAATCTTCCAGCTAGTGGGAATGCAAAGCTCAAAAATGAGGGCTTTCCAATTTTAGACTTCTAAAGGCTTTGCAAGGCAGTAGTGTTGTGAGAGCATTACCTCCTGATGTCCTCAAAGGTAACATCCTCTAAGTCAGTTGAAATCATAACCATGATCGCTCAAATTATTAAACCGAAAAACTTAAATATGACAACAACAATATTACATAATGAAGAAAATTAACATTACAAAAACTGCTTGCATAATATTACGGAAAAGGTGGGGAGGATGAAGGCGGCTGTGTTGATTGATGGTGAAAATGTTGTGATGTGCCTTAAGAATGCCCTCGGTGGAAAAGTGCAACTTGATAGAGATATTGACTGGAGGAAATTCTTTGAGTATCTCAAATCTCTTGGTTATGAAGTCACAATAGCCAGAATTTATGCAAACCCGTTCATATTCCTAAAAAATCCTCACATTGCCAACAACTTAGAAAAAATGGGTATCAAAGTCGTCTTAGCGGAGTCTACTATGAAGGAAAATGGACCAAAAAGCACGACTGATGCAACCATGATAGTTGATGGGATGAGCATACTTTATGAGAGGCCCGCAATTGATGCTCTCATAATCGTTTCAGGTGACAGAGACTTTCTGCCCCTTGCAGAAAAAGCGAGAGAACTTGGCAGGACAGTACTTTTTGTAGCTTTTCCAGACTCTACCGCAAATGTCATCAAGAACAGGTATCAAGTAATTAACCTCCTTGAGTTCAGTGGACTCAACGAAACTTTTAATAGGAAAATGATTTCAAAAGAAACTAATTTTACTACCATCCATACATTTTCTTAGATCAACATTCGCTGAAGAGGTGTGAGGCATGAGTTTCTTCAACCTCAGAGTCGAAAAATGAGAGTGTTTGACCTCTGGAAGAGTCTTAAGGAAAGAAACAACTACTATCTTCCAGCATTCCAGCGTGATTATGTCTGGGACGAAGACGACATAAAGTCCATGATAGACTCTATCATTCATGGTTATCCAATAGGATCCACACTCTTCTGGAAGCCATCAAGGGAGGAGTTCATAACGGACGATCCATTCTCAGCACCTTTAGCAGACTTTACAGTAGGTCACGGAGGCGACAGCTACTACGTGCTTGACGGATAACAGAGGTTAACTTCATTGCTTCTGCTCTTCAATGGCTGGAAAATAACAAGAAAAGGTAGAGAATTCTCTTTGAAGATTCCCATCTCTATCCACCCAACTGGAGATGGATACAGGCTTTACAAGAGCCAAACAGGAGGTATTGATCTATCAAACTTCATAAAAGAGATAGTTGAATTTAGGATAGACAAGGAACTAGTGAGAACGATTGATGAAATTGATCTAGACTACGTCATTCCCGTTCGTACGGAAAATCCTGAATGGTCTAGTGAAATGTGGGAAAATAAAGCAATACTTCTAAAAATGGAGAAAGCTGGGAGATTTAAAGGTAGGAGGGAGGTGGTTAATATGCCAATTTCCAAAAATATTTCCCAGGAACATGTGTTAAAGGCTATCGAAGAAATTGATAAGAATGGAGTCTCAGGAAAATTCAAAGGAAAAAGTTACTCTCTGATATATAATGGCAAGAGGTATCCCCCAAAGTATGTGGTATCTCTAGCAAACAAATATGCCAATGGTGAGTTTTTGGATCCAGCCGAGTTTAATACCCATGCAGCCGTAAGGTATCTAAGAAGGCTTGGATTTAGGGTAGCCAAAATAACACCAGAAACAGGAGAGGATTCAACAGAAGGGGGTTCTGGTAGCAACATTATCGAACTCCCAATACTACAATTTCCACCTAATGAATTTGACAAAAAGATGTACAGTGTTTTTGAGAGATTTGCTTCTCTCGTAGAAGAGAGACTCAGAGCAATAGTTGAGAAGTGTTCTGAGCTTGAAAAAATTCACCAAGAAAGCGAGGACACAATTAGATACATGATGTTCCATGCATTGACAACTGTTGGAGGAATAGATCCTCTCGACGTTTATCTCGAATATCCTCATCCAGAAGTTCCCAACCGAAAATATGCAAAGCTTGACACATTTGTAGCTGCTAAAGAGAACAGGCCGGCATTAGCATTCGAGATGAAATTTAAAACAAAAATCCCTAGTAGAAATAATATTCCAAGGTCACAAATAGCTGGTTCAGCCTTTGCGGATTTATTAAGGTTGGCATCATTCAGAGTAAAGTCAAGTGAAAAAACAAAGAGATACTTTGTTTATGTAGTAGATGATGAGATGATAGGATATTACCGCAACCCAAGAAACTGTCTAGAGGAGTTCTTTGATTTAGAAACTAATAAGGGATTCAAACTAACCAAAGACTACATCCTCTTTAAAAACAAAACAAAAACAGAAAAACGAGCTAAGTGGCTAATTAGAGGAGTAGAATCTAGTATGGGAGAGCCCACCAATTGGCCAGAGCCTACAGTAATCTGCAGATTTAGGAGAGACTTTGACTTCGGAAGCAATAGGATAGTAATTAGGATTTACGAAGTAGTACCGTGAGGGACGGGGATATGTGTGAGCTCTTCGACGTTAACGCAAACAAAGGGGTGAGCGTAAACTTCACGTGGCGGGGCTTTGTAAGGAAAGGCGAGCTTAACCCCCACGGCTGGGGCATTAGCTGGTATCTAACAGCTGTCAACGGAAAGAGAGCCGCTTCACTGATAAAACAACCTATCCCGGCTTACGAAAGTATGATTGCCCTCACACTTCCAAGACTTAACATAAGGAGCCAAATTATCATAAGCCACGTAAGATTCGCCACCAGTGAAATCAACTACCTGGACACTCATCCTTTTGTGAGGAGAATTAAAAGCATTGGACAGTATGATGAGTGGATTTTCGCCCACAATGGAGTACTGAACGGTGTTAAAGAACTGCCCAAACGCTTCAAGCCTTTAGGAACGACGGACTCAGAAGCAGCATTCTGCTACATAATGGAGAACTTGGAGGGGATAGGAACCATGAGAGCTCTTCACTAAACTATATCAGCTTTTAAGCCAACTCAGCGATTACGGGACACTAAACGTTCTGATGAGCAATGGAAGATATCTCTTTGCATATAGTCATTATCCGAGTAAAGGAAAGTGGCTGCTGAAGCGTCACCCGCCGCACAAAGGTCGTGCAAGGCTCCTTGGCGAGGACTTTGAAGTCTCAATTGGAGAGGCGAAAGCTGAGGACGAGTATGCATACCTCGTAGCCACAAGAAGACTCACCGATGAAAACTGGGAAAAATTAGAAAAAAGAATCTCCTACATTTTCAGGGACGACGCTTTGCTACTCAAGATTGGCAGGAAAATCGAGCCAATGCTTGACAGGGAAGCCATACAAGTCCTCAGAGCAGTTTTGAACGGGGAGAACGTCGAGCTCGACGAGACCGTTAAACGGCTCGTAGAATTAAAACTCCTGAAAATAACCAAGAATAGGGTTGCAATAAACAATTACGGGAGAGCGATAGTTAAACTGATTATGGGAGCATGATGATAACAGTTTACGGCACCCTGAGGAAAAGTAAGCCGCTGCATGGCTACCTAAAGAACAGTAGATTCTTCGGCGAGGACTGGATTGAGGGCTATGACCTTTTACGTTGACGTTCTTCCTTATGCTGTCAAGGGCAGAGGAAGGTTGAGGGTTTAGGTGTATGAGGTTGATAAGGAAACATTCGAGGAAATCAATCGCATGGAAGTAAATGCCGGCTACAAGCTAGTTGAAACGGATACAAAGTTCGGAAAGGCTATTCTTTGGGAGTGGGTTCATTAACCAAGTGGAGAAAGGGTAGAGAGCGGGGATTTTAATGATGGCAAGTTTGAAAGGTGGTGAGTGTGCTCCGCTCAAGGCTTGAGGGCGGTCTCTGAGGAATCCTTATTGGAGATGCCTTCAGCCTTGACCTTCCAGTTCACCAGCAGGCTTGAGATGGAACTGAACTATCCAAAACCCAAGGAAATTTCAATTCTTGACGGCTTGTGGAGTGACGACTCCTCTTTGACCTTGGCAACTAAAAGCTCCTAAAGATTTACATACTCAATCTGCTGGAGTTATGAAATAGAGTCTTGTTCGAGGCGTGACTTTTCTCAGCAGAGCAAAGGACATAGGTGACATCTCCGCTAGCGAGTTGAGAAAAACAGAAAAACTGGAGATTCTTCACACTTAGTTTGCACTTAATATCAATTGTATAGTATAAAACGATAGGTTTTTATCCTATTGCAATGAACTACACTAAGATGAGAGGCGTGGAGGAAAAACTTGTAGAAAGCATCGTGAGGAGGACAATTGATACAGCCGAGGCCAGGCTTAGAAAGTACGTTTTTACCCCAACTGGGGAAAAACGACCTGAAAGGAAACCTCTCGCAAAGCTTAAAGAGGAAATTGAATCATTCCTCAGAACACGGGAGAATAAACTCCTCGTCCTTTATGGTCTCCGGGGTGTCGGAAAAACCACCATGCTCGCTCAGATATACTTCAAACTTCTTCCTCAAATCCCAAGAGAAAGACTTGTTTACGTTTCCCTCGACAAGCTTCGTCCACTGGGAATAAGCCTAAATTACTTTGTTCAAGCATACGAACGTCTCCTCGGTGAAAGAATTGAAGAGTTCAGTCAGCCTACCTTCCTATTCATTGACGAAGCCCACTATGATGAGAACTTTGGCATCACAGTAAAAGACCTTTACGACTCCGCAAGCAATCTCATGATTGTAGTTACTGGATCCTCTTCACTCCCTCTTAAGCTCGATCCTGACTTGATGAGAAGAGCCAAGAAGCTTAGAGTGCCGCCTCTTACCTTCACCGAGTATCTGCTCCTCAAGCGTGGCCTTCAAATCCCTGAGGAACTTAGTGCAGCTCTAAAACATGCATTCCTCAACTGTGATTTCTCCGGAGTCGAAGAGAAGCTTGATGGAGTCCTACTGAAGTTCACTGAAAAGGATGTTGAGGATTACCTCATTCAAGGCTCGCTACCCATTTATCTTACTTCCAAGAATCCGCTTGAAGATGCTTATGAAATACTGAGAAAGATTGTCGAAGTTGATTTAGTGCTCGAGGGACTTTCTGAGACGACACGGGAAAAGGCTCTTGGCCTGTTACTTCTTCTTGCTTCCGGTGAGAGCTTAGCATATGATGAATTAAGTTCAACGCTGGGGCTTGCTAAGGGAACGGTAGAGAAGCTGATTGAGAAGCTCGAGGATCTTGAGGTTATCTTCCCAGTAAGGGCTTACGGTTCTTTAGGTAAAGTTGCTCGAAAGACTCCAAAGTACAAGTTTTTGGCACCAATGCTTAGGAGTGCAGTGCTTTACGAGTTTGGACTCTTTGAAAGGGATTCAAAAACGCTTGGCATGCTTCTTGAGGATGCCGTAGCACTTTATCTCCACTTACTCGCTAAGGAGAAGAAGTTGGGGCTTCACTATGATGCCCAAAAAGGAGGTGCAGATTTTATCCTGAAAGGGCAATCCAGAGGAATTGTAATTGAGGTTGGCTGGGGAAAGAAGGGTCTCCGCCAAGTTATTAAGACTATGAAGAAGACGGGATTAAATTGTGGTGTGGTGATCTACAATGGTCCTTTGAAAAAGAAAGGAGAAGTATGGTTTGTACCAAGGGAGCTCTTTTTACTGATGCTATGAAAATTATCTCCCAGAGCTTTAAACATTTGAAAGTGATAGCCTGTCACTAGTGCTGGGGTGTTCACTTTGTTCAGCACAATACCCATAAGAAACGAGAGAGATTTGCCTGGAAATCTTTGATATGTTGTGTATATCTAAGCTTTGCTTAACTTAGATTTAGATAAGCCCAAGGTAAGGTAAAAGTTCAGAATCCAAGAGTACTATACAGTGCACAACAACATATAAACAAGAGGTGGGAAAGATATTTAACCCCACTTGTGCAGAATACAAATTGGTGGGAAAATGAAGTTCAAGGTCATTCTCGAGCCGCAACCAGAAGGGGGATATGTGGCATATGTTCCTGCACTTCCCGGTTGCATGAGCCAAGGGGAAACTAAAGAGGAAGCTCTAAAAAACATAAAGGAGGCTATTGAGCTTTATCTCGAAGTACTCGAGGAGAGACGAATGGGCAAGACCTTGAAGAAGTTTGTCAAGCACTCAGACAAGACTCAAATTGTCGAGGTTTCATTATGAAGCTTCCGAGAGACGTTTCTGGTGAAGACGTTATCAAAGCCCTTCGAAAGCTGGGTTATGTGCCTGCAAGGCAAAAGGGTTCTCATGTTGTGCTCACGGGACCTAGTGGAAAAATCATTGTTATCCCATTGCACAAGAGGATAAAGACTGGTCTTCTCAGGGCCATCATTCGAGAGGTTGGGGTTTCAGTAAAGATTTTTATTAAGCTTCTTGAAGATCCCTAAGATCCTAATAATTTTTGCAAGCGTCGGTGGTAAGTTGACTTTCTACCGATATCGGACATACTACTTCCGCTGGTGATGGCATGAAGAGAGTGGCATATATTACGGTCTCGACTTAAGAACAAGTGTGAAGAAATTTCTTCAGGAAAATTTACATGCTCAAACACGAAAATACACGGGGTAGAGGTACAGATGGAGAGTCATGAAGAAAAGAAATTTGAACAGTAACCGATGACGTATAACAATTACTGGTGATATTGGTATGTTTGAGAAAACAAAAAAGATTATTAAGTCTCTCTACGGATTACTTCATAAAGTTGAGATGAAAGGTGAGTTGTAACCGATGACAACATCTCCAACTGTTTGGGAAATAAAGCCTAAAGAAGGGAGTTTGATGTTAGTAACCGATGAAGAGTGTCATCCCTGCTGAAACGGGGTCGATGATGAGGTATAGTCCCCACCTGAGGTGTTTCCAATGTTCAGCTTCCTAAAAAGAAGAAAGAAGGAGAAAAAAGGACCATTAGTATACTTAAGTGAGCCTGTCTTGTTGTACCACACAAGGACTGAGAAAGCCATACTAGAAATAATAGAGGAAAAGCTCAGCTCAACAAACGTTATCATCCCCTCGGATTATGGAATTAAAGATACGAGCCACATGATTGAGGATGCTGAATGCTTTGTGGCAGTTGCAATCCTAGGAAAGTTCTCCTCTTTAGTCTGCAGAGAAGTTAGAAAGGCCCAAGAGCTTGGAAAGAAGATTTACACTCTTGATATAGTCAAGAGAAGTTCAGATGAGCTCATTTATTACTTTGAAGAAGGAATTCCCGAACACATAGAGTGGTTGAGCGAAGAGGAAACTAGAGAGTTTTTTGATGGATTTCTGGCTGAAGAATTTATGGGCATGGCATTTAGGGGGATGTTCATAGGGTATAGAGGAAACAAGTGGTGAGGCAAATGGAGGAGATGCTAAATCTTGCCACCAAATTTTACGAGGACGAGTACAA
This sequence comes from Pyrococcus sp., assembly GCF_030153625.1. Taxonomy (NCBI): domain Archaea; kingdom Methanobacteriati; phylum Methanobacteriota; class Thermococci; order Thermococcales; family Thermococcaceae; genus Pyrococcus; species Pyrococcus sp. The sequence continues at coordinate 15,634 of NZ_JASKLM010000039.1, forward strand.
AGACTCTATCCTTTACGCTTACCTGGGAAACAGTGAAAAAGATCCCAAATTAAGAGAAGAATTTCTGAGGCTCTCTAAAATTGAGTCAAATCATGCAAGATTTTGGCATGAGTTTTTAATTAAAAGGGGAAGAACGCCCAAAAAGCCAAAAATCAACAAGATTAACCTCTTTTTTGTAAAGCTCCTTAGGAAACTTCTTGGCCCGGGAATTATTGTTTCTCTGCTTGAAATGGGCGAAAATTCGGCCATTCAAAAGTACTTCAACTTTCTGACCAAATATCAGCTTAGCGAGGAAGAGAGAAAGATTTTATCAAAGGTAATTTTAGATGAACTTGAGCATGAACGCTTCTTCCATGAGAGCAAAAAACGCTTTCATACAGAAAACATAAGGGATTTTGTTCTTGGAATGAATGATGGCCTCGTGGAGCTTTTGGGAGCTGTCACTGGACTTTCAGCAGTTTACCTTCACAATCCCAGGGTAGTAGGGATTAGTGGCTTAATAGTTGGTGTTGCGGGAGCACTTTCTATGGGAATTGGGGCTTTCATCTCAGTTAGATCACAGAGGCAAGTGAACGAGAGCGTTAGGCAGAGGATGGAAGTTCTCTTTAAAGTTTCACCAGAAAAGGCAAAGGAAGAGTTATCAAGAAAGCTTTTAGAGACGGGAATCCCTGAGGAGGTTGTTGAAGAGGTCGTTGAAAAGCTGTCCTCAAATGAGGATGCACTCATAAACCTTCTCGTTCAAGAGAGTGGGGAAAATGAGTTGCGCTCTGCCCTCTACACGGGCTTGGCCTATCTAACGGGTGTTGCTTTCCCAGTTTTACCATACTTCATTGCTTCATCGTCTTTGACAGCGTTGCCCTTTTCAATTCTCTTAGCTGGTACTGCTCTTGCAATAGTTGCCAGTGTAATATCAGCAATTTCGGGAATTTCAATAAAGAAGAAAGTCGTCGAGATGATATCCACGGGTTTAGGAGCGGCCTTTCTGAGCTATCTCTTCGGAAGGTTAATGGAGAGCCTCTTTCACATATCCACACTTTAAATTCCCAAATTTTTGAGGGATATTTTGAAAGTTTCTAATCCTCTCTCTATAATCTCATAATCCCTCCCAAGCTTTCTAAATGAAGTATTTCCAGCAAGCATAATCAAGTCCGTTCTAATATTACCCTTGGAGATAAATTCATCGGAACTAGGGTTATATTTGAAATACTTCACGTATCCCTTTCCCTTGATGGCAAGAGTTCTTCCTTTCTTTCCCATAAAGTTCCCAATTCCCCATTCGGTGACTCTAAAGGTTGAAGGAATCTCAATCATGACCATCCAATCCTTTTCAAAATCCCCTTTCATCAATCCAAGAAACTTGTTCTCTCTCTTCATTGCCAAAACTCCAATATTCATAATGAGCTCGTCTATGTCTATTATCGCTTGAAATACCATCTTTTCGTCGTCTGGATCCTTGATTAGTGCCTCCTTGTCCCCTATCTTGATTCCAACGATTTCAATAGGTTTAGTTCTAACAGCTCTGCCCAATATGTCCACCTAAAAAAGAGAATGAAAGCGGGAATAAAAACGTTACTTTTCTTTGCTTAGGTATTGGTGGATGGCTTTTGCTGCTTTTCTCCCGTCGCCCATTGCTAGAATAACCGTAGCCTCACCCCTAATAGCATCACCACCAGCAAAA
>NZ_JASKLM010000040.1:0-16396 GCF_030153625.1 Pyrococcus sp.
TTATGATCAGGATTTCCCTCTGAAAACTCAATACAACCACCAATCAACCAAAAAACTTAAGTGCTTATAACCCTAACGATCTAATGGGAACTAGGGTTATAGTGATATTCATCCTAGGGATTGTGGTTGGGATATCAATTCTCGCCTTTCTTTGATCAAATTTTTTAAGTGAAGAAACCTTCATAAATTTTTGATATGAGGTGGCAAGAAACTCTTAGGAGAGAAGGCTTCTTAGACCTTGGGGAGTTTATTATTGAGCTAGTCTACATAGATTGCCCCTGTGAGCCAATACCTCCAACTTTGGCAATTTATGATAAGAAGGATGATGAATGGTATAGAGTGGAAGAAGCTCCTAACGTGCAGAATTATAGAGAAGCTGTAGAATGGGCCATAGAAGTTTTAGAAAGGATAAGAGATGGAGAAAATGTCAGGCTAGTAGGATTAGACGGCCCAGCCCCACCTAAGGTCATGAAGAGACTAAGCTTAGCACTCCAGAAATTGACAGAATAGTTTTAATAAAATCTTTATTATTTGTTAATGCTGGGGTCGAAATGGAGTACGTTATAGAAACCAAAGATCTAACAAAGTTTTTCGGGAAAAGGAACATAGTGTATCATCTTAATCTTAAAGTCCCTAAAGGAGTTGTCTATGGCTTTTTAGGGCCAAATGGCGCGGGAAAAACTACTACAATTAAAATGCTCACTGGAGCTTTGAGACCCACTTATGGAGAGACTAAAATCTTTGGACTTGATATGCCCCAAAAGAGAGTTGAGATAATGAAAAAAGTCGGCTATATGCCCGAAGTTCCAATAGCTTACGAAGACATGACTATTTTCGAGTTTCTAATTTATATGGGCAGGCTTTCGGGTCTAAAAAAAGAAGAAGCCCGAGAACAGGCAAAAATGCTTATGAAGTACGTTGGAGTTGGAAGGGTAGCATTGAATAAGATAAAGGAGCTCTCTTCAGGTCAAAAGCAGAGAGTATCCTTTGCATCCGCTTTAATTGGCAATCCAGAACTTTTGATTCTCGATGAACCCACAGCAAACCTTGACCCCCTGGGAAGAATAGAGTTCATTGGAAAGATCATCTCCCTAGCAAAGGAGGGAAAAACTATTTTTGTTAGCTCTCACATAGTGAGTGAAGTCGAGAAGATGTGCAACTATGTGGGGTTAATAAATCAAGGGAGATTAATAGCCCAAGGGAAAATAAGCGAACTTACAAGGATTGAAGAAGACGAGTACGACATTTCCACATCTGACAATAAGGCGGCAATTGAGTATTTAAAGGAAAAGCCATATGTTAGAGAGGTTTGGGAAGAAGAACACATAATTAGGGTCAGGGTTGACCCAAGGTTTCTCGACGAATTCTTCTTACAATTTCCAAGGTATCTCACTTCCCAGGGGATAAGGTTAAAGTTATTTAAACCCCACACAAGTCCCCTCGAGAGGATCCTTATGGAGAAGTTCAGCATAGGTGAAGAAAGTGATTAGCGTTTTATATCAAACTGAAGTTTATAGACTTTTAAAGTCAAGAAGACTCAAGGTGATGCTTATCTTAATGTTTCTACCTGTAATAGTTTACTTCTTTACCCATGAGGAGATCACTGAGTATAGTGCAAAAGCCCTTGAGATATCTTTCCAGATAAATCTTTCCCAATTTTTAATAAACTTCTGGGCAAGTGTTATTGGTCAGCTTGTCGTTATCATTCTTATGAGCGATCTACTTGCGAGCGAGATTGACAAAGGAACAATAAGGATTCTCCTCACAAAACCGATAAGGAAAAGCGAGATAGTATTCGGCAAGTTCTTTTCAGGAATCACTGCAATCCTCATTATTTTCGGAATTCCCTACTTCGTAATGCAGATGTATATGATTCTTCTCTACAAATCAGGTTTTGAAGGGTTTAAGGCTACTTTTGATGATTTTCTCTTTGCTTTGGGTGTTACTACCTTAATCCTGGGAAGCCTTGGAGCAGTTTCAATGCTCCTCTCAGTAGTCCTCTCAAGGCCCCTCTATGCATCTCTTGCAAGCTTCGGAATAGTTTTCACAGCCCAGTTCATTCTGCCCCAATTACCTTTCTTTGACAATCCAGAGCGCTTTAACCTGAGTTACCAAATAGGAGTATTATTAAAAGGTAAATTTACTCTCCACACAGGATTAGATGCATACAAAGGAGATCCAAGCATGAGCGCCCTGTTTTTCATCAGCATTATTTTGGTTAGTCTCATCTTTACCCTTTTGGGATTGTACAAAAAAGAGTTCGAGGGATGAGAGATGAAGAAGATGTTGCCATTTTTAATTCTTCTTTTTTCGGCAGGAAACATTCTCGCAATGTCGATAGAATTGGGAATTGATGAAGTTTTAATTGTTGACAATACAGTTGTTAGCTTTGATGTAGCTCAGAATGACCCAAGCTTAGTTTTTCTCTTCCTTGAAGGGGAAAATAAAAGCATATTTAAGGGACTTCATTTCGGCGAAAGTGTAGCTTTTAATGGTGTAAACTACACTATAGGAAGTTTAGATTTAAACAAACTCACATTGAAGATACACTTAAGTGGGAACTACTCTACTACTAGAGTCATGAAAAAGAGAGACTTCCAAGTTGAAGTTTTGGAGGCGTTTGATGCCTACGTGAAAGTGAGAATAAAGAATATTGGTTATTATGAAGTCAATGACACTCTTATTGTCCTTGCCCAGGGAGTGGAGGTGTATAACTCTCCCATTACCCTTAAACCTGGAGAAAGCTTAATTGTGAAGATCTCCCCATCATATAATCAGCTAACGTTTATGCTGAAGGAAGCAAAGATGTCTAAAGCAGTAGCGATAACTTCTCTTAAAGATCTAGTGACAATTGAGCGCATCTGGAGAGATGAAAAGCTCCACGTTCTTTTGAAGAATCATGGGGATCCTGTCAACGTAACTATTAAACTTCTAGTTAATGGCCTGACAATAGAAAAGAGAGAGATTTCCCTTGACTCAAGAAAGGAAAAAGAGGTAGCGTTTGAAGTTACTCCTTCCCAGGGTGCGATTCTAGTAGAGTATGGAGGAGCAATAAAACAAGAAACATTCTACTTCGAAATGCCGAGAATAACTCTTGTAAAAGTTGAAAAAGAAGTAGATAAGCTAAAGATATGGCTAAGAAATGATGGAAAAACAACTTTTTCAGGAAGAGTATCCGTGTACCAAAGCTCCATAATTGTAGGAGAACCATATTTTGTTAATGTAACAATAAAGCCAGGAGAAGAAGCCTATGTAGAATTTAAAGTGCCAGAAGAAGCTCAGATCTTAACTATTGGAGTGACATCAGACTCTTACTCTGTTACTTTTCCCATTTCACTCAAGGGAGGCGAGATAAGTGCAAAAGCCATTAACTCATATGGAAAGGGAGTGCTTGGAGGAAGCGTGAGTTATGTGATAACTCTTACAGGGAATGGAAAAGTTAGGTTTGGAGTTGAAGGACTACCAGAATCTATAAAGGCCCACTTCTATTATGGAGAGACCCAGGTAAAGGAACTTGAAGTTGTCCAAAATGCCCAAGTTGTTCTTGTTTTAAGGCTTCCACACTTACCCCAGGGCTTTAGGATTGATGAACCAATCGGCTTTAATGTAACAGTTAACGAAATCAAAATTCCACTAGAGTTAGAAGTTGGGGGAATTGGAATACTTCCAGTCTACGGAGATAATTGGCTAGCAAAGGTAAACTACACAAGTGACTATCATCATGTAGGCTTGCCATATAGGGTGGTTGGAAAAGAGATAACGTCACCCTTCCTTTTTGAACCTTGGGATGGGGAGAAAATAGCAATTATTTATGGTAGATACATACGCCAAGGGGAAGATCTAAGACTTCACCTCCTAGATTTCTCGGGGAACATCATAGCTTCCTCAACCCAGGAAAAAGGAAAAAGTGATTACTTAATTTTCAATGAGAGCAAATTTATGATAATGATTGAGGGAGATAATTACTTTGAGGGCATTCTCCTTGTGTCCGATTACCTTAACGAGCCGAGAAACATTACTCTTAACATTAAGAGGAGAGATTTTGGAGAAGGCCTCAGAACGGTTATAATAAATGCAACATCTCTCAGGGGAAAGAAGTTAAGGTTCTCTCTTTCCTCAGATAGAGAGGTTGAACTGAGGGTATATTATTTTACCCTAAACAGTGAAAAGAAAAACTTTGATCCCCTCTCAACAAACTTTAAGGGAATATTCAGAGGAAGAGGAAAAATTATTACGGGGGAAGTTGGAGTAAGGAGCTATGAGGACTTCATAGCTATGGCGATTATTGGAGAAGGAAACGTTACCATTAGTTTTGAAGAGGTGGAAAGAGTTGCAGAGGTGAGTGAAGTGACGTCAAAGGCATACTTTATTCTCGGAACGCTACTGGCACTTCTCCTTATGGTCGTGTATTTAGAGAAGAAAATTGGATAGTAATACTTATAAGCAACTAGCAACGCTACCTTGGTAAGGGACATAATGGAAAAGTTTGATGTAATAATTATTGGAGCTGGTCCAGCAGGACTTTTTGCAGCTTACGAGCTTGTTGAAAGAAGCAACATGAAAGTTCTAATAATCGACGAGGGTGGAGACGTAGATCAGAGAGTTTGTCCGATGGATCAGCTGGGCTACTGTATTGGATGTAAGCCCTGTCATATAATGAGCGGTGTAGGTGGGGCTGGAGGATTAAGCGATGGAACGGTAAATCTAAGGCCTGACATTGGAGGCGATCTCACAGAGTTGACTAACGACGAAAACTATTCTTGGCAACTTGTTTGGGAGGTTGATCAAATACTATTAAAGCATGGAGCCCCAAGAAACCTCTACAAAGGTGATCCTGATCAGATAAGGTACTGGGAGAGAAAAGCTGCACAAGCAGGTGTTAAATTTATCCCGATAATTCAAAGGCATATTGGTAGTGACAACACTCCTAGGGTTATTAAGAGCATAAAGCAATACCTAGAGAGCAAGGGAGTAAAGTTCCTTCTCTGGACTAAGGCTTTAGAATTCAATAAGGGATGGGTCAAGGTAAGAAGAGGAAAAGATGTATTTACAATAGAGGGGAAGTACATTATAGTCGCCCCAGGAAGAGGGGGGGCTGAATGGTTCCACGAAATCGCTCAAAAAATAGGGTTAAAAGCTAGGCACGGTCCAATAGATGTTGGTGTCAGAGTTGAAGTTCCAGCAATAATAATGGAGCCAATAACAAGCATTAATCACGATCCCAAGTTTCACATATACACCGATACCTACGATGACTTCGTGAGAACGTTCTGTACAAATCCATATGGCTTCGTTGTTGAAGAGAGGTATGACGGTTACGTGGGAGTTAACGGGCATTCAATGAGGAACAAAAAGAGTAACAACACAAACTTTGCTTTTCTAACTAGAATAGAGCTAACGGAGCCTGTAGAGGATACAACGGCATATGGAAGGAGCATAGCACAGCTTGCAACGACAATAGGAGGAGGAAGGCCAATACTTCAAAGGCTTGGAGATTTGAGAAGAGGGAGAAGAAGCACTTGGTCAAGAATAAGGAAGAGCAACGTTGAGCCAACACTAAAACACGTAACTCCTGGAGATATCGCAATGGCCCTACCCCACAGAGTTGTTACAAACATTATTGAAGGGCTAGAAAAGCTCGATAAGGTAATCCCAGGAGTTGCAAGTGATCATACACTCCTCTATGCACCAGAGATAAAGTACTATGCTATGAAAGTTGAAGTCAACGAACTTCTAGAGACTAGTATAGAGAACGTATTTGCGGCTGGAGATGGAGCAGGGCTAAGTAGGGATATCGTAAATGCTGCAGCTACGGGAATAATGGCAGCAAGGGGAATACTAGTAAAGGAAGGCCTATACAACTTAAAAGACTTTAAAAAGCCTGGAAACTGGAAGGAAAAGATAGAATCATTAGAACCAGAAGAGTAGCTACTTCGAAAACGCCAGCTTTAGAAGGAATGGAGTAACTAAAGTCGTAACAACAACCATGACGACAGGAATTGAAAATACATCTCTCGTAAATACCCCCTCCCTTAATCCAATATTTGCCATAATTAAGGCAACTTCCATCCTTGGTATCATACCAACCCCAACTTGAAGTGCTTCCTTCGGCTTGAACTTTACGAGAAGAGCTCCAAGCGAACACCCCACAACCTTGCCCACTATACCAACAACAGCATATACAATTGCAAAAAGACTAGCATGGAGCAAAACATGAAGATCACTCTCTATTCCAATGCTCACAAGGAAGATGAGAATAAAAAGAGAATATCCAATTGTCATTATTTTGTTTGTTATTTCTCTTGCCTCCTCAGTCATTGCAACAAGTATTCCTGCCAAATAAGAGCCTGTAATCCCGGCCAATTGAAACTTTTCAGCTATGTATGCGAAGAGTAGCATTATAGAAATTGCAAAAGCCGTTACAGTTTCAGGAAGTGTTATCCTTTCTGATAACTTGAGCATTTCTTTAACAGCTGGATTACCTAAGAGTAGGCCAAGGGTAAAGAACACTACTACTTCAAGAAAGATTATTCCTAAATCAAACAAATTGACGCTACCCCTCGTACTTATTGCAACTAAAATAGTGAGAACAATTATGCCAAGCACATCATCTATCACAGCAGCTGCTAAGATAGTTGTCCCAACCTTCGTTCTTAGCTTCTTCATCTCCATTAATATGCTCGTTGTAAGGCCAACGCTTGTAGCTGTAAGCACTCCTCCAAGAAAAAGAGCCTGCATGTTTGGATATCCAAAGGCAAGTGCAGAAGCATATCCCAGAACAAAAGGTACAAAGACTCCCAGAATGGCAACTATAAAGGCCGGAAAACCTACCTTCTTGAATTCCTCGACATCAGTCTCAAGTCCAGCCAAAAAGAGAAGGATTACAACCCCAAGCTCAGCAAGCAACCTAACCTCTTCACTGTAAGGAACTATGTTGAGGAGAGAGGGACCTATTATAATCCCCCCTATGAGCTGTCCTAAGGCAGCTGGAAATCCAAATCTCACCGAAATATAGCCGAAGATTTTAGCCATTATTAATATCAGAGCTAATTCTAAAAATACATCCATGTTATCATCCCCTTGCTATACAGTAAAGAATAAGTCCTGAAAATTTAAAGGTTACCTTAGGATTAATAAAATCTCTCACCTAACGTGAGCTGGGTGAAGAAAGTGCCTGCTAAATGTAAATTTTGTGATAGGCCTGCCTTTATCAAGCTCCACTATCCCAAAATGTATCTGTGCGAGGAGCATTTTAAAGAATACTTTGAGAGAAAAGTAGCAAGAACTATTGAAAAGTATAAGCTAGCAAGTAAAGACGAGAGAATACTCGTTGCAGTTAGTGGAGGAAAAGATTCCGCCGTAACAGCTTATGTGTTGAAAAAGCTAGGATATAAAATAGAATGTTTACACCTTAACCTGGGAATAGGAGAATATTCAGAAAAAAGTGAAATTTACGCCAAAAAACAGTGCGAGTTCATTGGAGCACCCCTAAACATAATAAGAGTTAAGGAGTTGCTCGGCTATGGGATAGGAGAAGTGAGAACTTCCAGGCCAACCTGCTCCTACTGTGGGCTAACCAAGAGATACATTATGAACAAGTTTGCATATGACAATGGTTTTGATGCAGTGGCAACGGGTCACAATTTGGATGACGAAGCAAGCTTTCTCATGAACAACTTACTCCACTGGAATACAGAGTACCTGGCTAAGGGAGGTCCTCTGCTCCCAGGGGAAGGAAAGTTCGTAAAGAAGATCAAACCTCTCTACGAATTAACTGAGAGGGAAGTTGTTGCCTATGCCATTGCCGTTGGATTGGAGTACATAGTAGAGGAGTGTCCTTATGCAAGAGGTGCGACAACTCTTGACATGAAGGAAGTTCTCAATGAATTGGAGGAAAAAAGGCCTGGAACAAAGTTCAACTTCGTGAGAGGATTCCTAAGAAAGAAAAAACTTTTCGAGCCAGAAGTGAAGGGGAAAGACCTCAAAGAGTGCAAGATATGTGGAATGCCCGCAAGTGGAGAGATTTGTTCATTTTGTAAGTTTTGGAAACTTGGTAAACCATTGACGTTTAAAATAAAATAGAAGGGCCGATGAGGGAGTCTTTCGGGCCCTGATTGGTGATGAGGGCCTCCCTATCCCGAGGCTTCCTCAAATTTTAGCTTAAACCTTATTTTATCCTCCAACCTTATTGGAACTATGTAGCTGACACCCTGCTGGATTAGATCCCAGCCACTTTCACTTTGACTGAGAGTCTTTACTGGATACTTCCAGACTTCCATTTCGTCTTCAAACTTCAGTGCAAACTTCCCAACTGCATACTTGTCATCAACGACAATTTCTTTCCCCCTTAGAACTCCTGGGCTCTCCATTATGCTCTGAACTGCAACGTTAAGTTCCACTGCGAACAATACAGGATTTCCTGTCTTGTTGTTCACTATATACTCCACCTCAAATCCATCATTCACTAACTTCACTGTTTTTTCAACTTCTATTCCCAAGTGTTCCCTCTTCAGCCTTATTCCTCCATCTAGTAGTTCATATGAGTATGGAACCCTAGGAAACTCTCCGATCTCCTGTTGTCTTGAGAACATGAAGTCTTCCAGAGTTGTTCCCAGGGGGACTACGTGATCTTGAAGCATGAACCTTCTGTACTTGTCGTAAGCAACTTCTTTTCTTATTTCATCTGGTATCTTTTTCTCGAGCTCATGAATGCTGGCTACTCCATCAAATTGACTTTCCACATAGCCATGATAGTGTTCCCACCTTCTTGCCAGAACATCTACATAATTCACGAGTCTATTCTTTGATGAAAACTCCACCAAGGAACCACCGTAAGAGGGTTTAAACACTGCATAAAAGTTGTCATTCTCTATGAGAACTTCCTCAAAGCCATCGTAGTCGATATCCCTTATGACCTTTCCAAGGCTTACATAGCTGTTGGCCTTGATTAAATTGTTCCAGATGGCCCTCCTAAGATGGGGTAAATATACTCCACCGAAGAGGCCGTGCCAATAAGCATCGTTACATTGTGCTCTCAGCAGATACTTCCTGGCCTCAGGATTGTTTCTCACTAACTTACTTACCATTAGCATTCTCTTGTGCATGTAGTTGCTCTCTGGGTATTTATAGAAGAAATTCTTCCAAATTCCTCCCCTAACAAATACCCTGTACTTTTCAAATATACCTTTAACTTTAAGCTCATTGACGAACTCCACAAAGAGCCTTGCCTGCTTTGCTGGCAATGACCATTCGCTCATCTCAAAATATGAAGCTATTGGAAGATAAACAAGACCTCTAGGCTTATATTTTTCTAAGTATTCAGTGTAAAGCATTAAGTTTATCTTTTCATCACTTGAAATTCTATCAAAGAATTCTCTTAACCATCCCTTTTCATACACCCACTCATAAGTTCCAGGCCAGATTCCAAACTTCTCACCATCGTCATGAAATACTGCAACTTTGCTCTCATCACCATCTATGAGAGAATGCAGGTATTCTAAGACCTTATCAACGGGTCTAAAGGGAATCAAATATCTCAACTTCTCATCTATCGGGAAAACAGCTATAACTTCCCCACCATCTTCCGTATAATATGGCCAGTACAGCTCCTCTTTACTTAATCCCGCACTCATGAAGTGGTAATCGTCAACTATTACATAATCTATTCCGCTCTCCTTAAGGGTCTTTACGAGCTCTGGTTGCCATACTCTTTCAGTTAGCCAAACTCCCCTAGCATCAAATCCAATACTCTTAGCCCACTCTTTCATTAACCTTATCTGCTCTATTCTATCTTCCTTTGGGATTGATGCTAGCACAGGCTCGTAGAACCCAGCAACGACTATCTCCACCTGTCCTCTTTTCACTAGACTTCTAAGCAAGTCTATGTATTCGGGTCTATTATCTTGGAGCCACTCAATGAGGGGGCCACTTGTATGAATGGCAACCTTCATGTTTGGATATTCCTCCAGAGTCTCCAGAAACGGCCAGTAACACTTTTCATAAGCCTCCTCAAACACCCATCCAAAGTTGCCCAGGGGCTGATGGTTGTGAATTCCAAATATGAAGTTAATTTTATCTCCCACTTCCGTCCACCCATTAATCACTAAGAGTGATACTTCCTTATATATTTAATGGCTCAAAAATAACTAAGGCTTTTTATATAGGAAAATCCAAATCTCATTACAGGGTGTTAGCATGGACAAGAAAATAACAGCTGTAGCAATAATTTTTATAGTCCTTCTAGTGCTTGCCATGAGAACGGCAAAAATGCCTCCTGCAACCATTAATGAAAAAGAATCAAGTGAGATATTCTATAAGGAAAACAGGACAGTTACAATAGTTGAAAAAGACGGTTGGGGGTTATTTACGCTAAAAGTGGAAAAAATTGTCTCAGATTTCAACTTCGAAATAGAATTTCCAGAGGGCACAAATTATCTCATAAAGGTAAATGGAAAGGATTACAAGGGTACTTCAAAATTTGAAACAAAGTTATCAGAGGATGCTGAAATTATAGTTCAGTTCCAACTGCCCCAGGAAGTAGTGGAGAAAATATACAGAGAGAAAAGCACCGAGTATTATATAAAAATAAAGATGAACAAGCTCCCATTCTGGAGATCAGAATATGAAATATTTCTGATTCCAAAAGAAGGAGAGTAGAAAGCTATAGAGAGCCCTTAACTTTTTCTATTGCCTCTTTTGCTTTTTCTATGTCTCTTATCTTACCTTGAGCTAGTTCTTTTCTTCCTCCGCCTCCTCCACCAGCTACTGAAGTTATTAGCTTTGCAAACTCCCCTGCAGTATATGGGAGTTTATCTCCAACGGCCACAACAAAGTGACCCTCCTTATTCACAAGGACAACAACCCTGTTCTCTTTCCTCAGCTTATTTGCTGCCTCACGCAGATCATCCATAGAACCTTCAACAATTTCCCCAATGAACTCAATTTCCCCTACTTTCTCCACTTTACTTTCGAGCTCGTAAACTAAAAGCTTTGCCAGCTCCTTTCTTAGCTTTTCTACTTCTTTTCTAGCCTCTTTCCATTCATTGAAGAATCTTTCTGCAGTTTCAGGCAACTTTTCTGGAGGAACTCTCAATATTTGGCTTGTTCTCTTTATTATTTCTCTTTCTTTCTGCCACTCTCTTACAGCAGCCTCTCCACATGCGAAGATTATCCTCTCAACTCCATCCTGGATTCTCTCAGTTCTCAGTATCTTTATTGGGCCTATAAGTCCAGTTGATGGAAGGTGAGTCCCACCACAAGCTTGAACATCCCAGTCTTCAATGTTGAGAATTCTAATTATTCTTCCTGGGACAACTCCACCTTGATAAAGACGGAATCCGTATTTTTGCTCCGCTTCAGTTCTTGGCAACCATTCCCATCTAACTCTTCTGTTCTCCATTACAACCCTATTGGCTAGTCTTTCTATCTCTTTAATCTCTTCATCACTTATACGCTTGTAGTGGGTTATGTCAAGCCTAGCCCAGTCCGTGCTCAACTGGCTACCTGCTTGCCACACGTGCTTTCCTAGAACCCTAACCAAAGCTCCCATAAGAACGTGGGTTCCAGTGTGGTGTCTCATGTGCTGAATTCTTCTCTCCCAGTCAATCCTTCCATGAACTATAGTACCTTCCTTAAACAGTTCTGGCCTCTCAACTTTGTGAAGGATGACTTTTCCAACCTTTTGAACGTTAGTTACCTTGACTTCCTCTCCATCAACAACTAAAATACCAGTATCATATGGCTGTCCACCGCCTTCGGGATAGAATGCGGTTTGATCTAAAACCACCCAGTCCTCTATTACCTTGAGAACCTTTGCATCAAACTCCTTCATGAAGGGATCTTCATAGTAGAGTGTCCTTGTGTCGGGCAAGTCCTTAACAAGCTCAAAGTCCACAACTTCCTCTTCCTTCTCTTCAACTTGCTTTTCTGCCTCTTTGGCAACTAAGCTGTAGAAGTTATCTGGAATGTGGACTTTAACTCCTTCCTTCTCGGCAATTTCCTTAACGATCTCTGGCGTTAGGCCATGGCTTTCATAGAAGGTTATTAGTTTCTCCAAAGGTATCTCGTTGGCCCCCTTCTTTTTTAACTTTGCAATTTCCCTCTTAACTAAATCGCTACCTCTCCTAAGGGTTTCAGCATACTTCTTCTCCTCTAACTCTATCATTTCAAGAATTATGTCCTCCATTTCCTTGAACTCTGGGAAGGTTGGAGAAAGCTCTTTTATGTGCATTGCAACAATTTCTGCAAGGGGAACTTCAAGACCAAGCTCGCGAAGGTGTCTTATACTCTTCCTAATGAGCAACCTCGCAAGATATCCAGCTTTTACATTGGAGGGAACTACACCATCTGCAAGCATGAAGGTTAATGCCTTTGTGTGATCCGCTATTGCATAAATGAGCTCATAAGGCCTAATTAGTCTTTCAAGCTCCTCAACGCTAATTCCAACCCTCTTTGCCACTTGCTCTCTGAGATATCTCAAATCACCCATGTCCTCTATGTCAAACATTCCAGCCAAGCGTGAGTTTTCCATGAGAATTCTTTCGTCTATTTTCTCAACTCCAGCCATTCTCTTTAAGGGTTCAATTACATAGCCGAGAACGGCATCGTAGGCTGTAGGTGTGCCTTGACTCATCCACACGAGTCTTTCCAATCCATAGCCAGTGTCAACGACCTTTGTCTCCATTGGAACGTATTTTTCGCCCTTAATTATCACCACTTGAGAAGGATCAGCATTTGCTGGAGCCTTCTTATACTGCATGAAAACTAAGGTTGCAACTTCAAGCCCCTTGTAGAGAACTTCAAATGCAGGCCCGGCATTACCTCCTCCTGCCCAAGGATTCTCCTTGAATGTTATGTCCTCTGGTTTCATCTTAAGCTCCTTTGTGAAGAACTCAAAGGCCAACTCTACGGTTTCATCAATCCAGTAAATGTGCTTTCCTGGGTAGTTAAAGGCATGATGAGCCATCATCTCGAATATCGTGAAGTGTCTTCCCGTTATTCCCACGTTATCTATATCGGTAAACCTTATTGAAGGCTGACTTATTGTGAGTGGATTTGCTGGGGGATCAGCTTCACCACTTATCACCCAGGGCTGGAAATCCATTATCGATGCTCCTACCAAAAGCACATCATCCCTCCACCTGGGTAGCACTGGATAGCGCTTTACCCTTCCGTGGGGGTATACCTCATGCTTCTCAAAGAAGCTAAGAAACTTCTCACGCATCTCGTCCAAAGTGTACTTCTTTGGAATTCCTGGCTTCCCGATGAATTGATATTCATCACATGGAGGATCGCCACAAGTCTCTCTATCTGGATCTAATGTCCAAAATGGCTTTCCACAGACCTTACAAGTTTTCCTAATCCATCCTTCTTCTTCAAACATTCTTGTCTTCATGACAAATTCCATTTCTCATCCCTAGAAATCAAAAGGCCAGAAAGTTTAAATGTTTTCTCAATCTTCCTCGAATTCATCTTCATTTATTATTATGAAGGGTATCTTCATTTTCCTCAAGAGGTCTATTAACTGATTGTACCTTTTCTCCAACTTCTCAAGCTTGTACCTAAGGTTTCTATTTTCTATGGCTAAACTAGTTACCTCCTCGCTTTTTATTCTAAGCTGGGCCTTCAGCTCAAATATCTGTTCTTCCAACTCCACTATTGACCTTTCAAGCCTTTCAATCTCCTCGAGGTATTTCTTACAAATTCTCTTCCTTATCACAGCATCAGCCCCGCGAACAGGTCATCATTAAATCAGTGGGCTCCAGATTCATCATTCAACTTTACTATTTTCCCATTTGGAATATATATTTTTTCATGTCTTCATATAGACAACTTTCAAGAGTGGAGGAGTTATTAAAGTGGTTACAAAAACCATCACAACTATCACCGTCAAGCTAGCCAGATCCATAACTCCAGCAGAAATTGCAATGCTCAACATTGCCAGCTCAACACCCATCCTGGGTATCATCCCAACTCCAATTTTAAGAGAGGATCTCCAGTTGAATCCACTTAGTTTAGCTCCAATGCCACACCCCACTATCTTGCTAACTATGGCCATTAAAGTGTAGAGAATGGCAAAACTGCTAACGTGGAGGAGATGATGAGCCTTCATCTTCATCCCAACTTCCACGAAGAAAACAGGTATGAAGAGAGAATAACCCAAAATGTTGACATGATCTAGTATCACCTTTTTCTGGGACGTCTGGCCTATGGCCAAACCCACTAGATAAGCTCCCAAGATTGAAGCCAAGTTTAAGTGCTCCGCAAGATAGGAAAATAAAACCAGAAAAACAATTGCAAAAGCAGTCTCAACCTCTGGAAGATCAATAATCCTCAATCGCCTAAAGAAGGTTTCGGCAAGCCTGGGGCCAAAGTAAAGGAAGAAGAAAATGAGGGCAGATACGGACACTAGAACTTCCATCACCTTAAGGTACTCGATTGAGACTCTTCTAGCTATTGATATTGCAAATGTAAGAACTATTATTCCCAGGATATCATCCACAACAGCAGCCGCTAAGATTGTTGTTCCCTCTATGGTGTTGAGCTTTCTCATCTCCATGAGAACCTTTACCGTTATGCTCACGCTTGTGGGAGTCATCAATGCCCCGTAGATTATTGCCCTCTCAAAAGATGTAAATGGGAGGGCAACGAGAAAGCCAAAGAGAAATGCCACAACAACTCCAAAAACTGCTACAATAACACTCCTCTTTCCTACTTTTTTGAATTCTTCAAGTTCACTCTCCAATCCAGCAATAAAAAGAAGGAGAAGAACACCCAGGTTAGCAAATTCCGAGATTACTGGGTTTGTTTCAATAAATAAGCCAAGTAAAAGACCTCCAAATATTTGACCTAAAACTGCAGGCTGGCCTAACCTTTCAAAGATGTAACCCATTATTTTAGCTACCGCAAGCATGAGTGAAAGCAATAATAGTACTTCCAAGCACACTCGCCTAGGTTAAGTTCTATCTTTCCAGGTTTAAGCTTTTACCTCAGATTTAAAAACACAAACGTAAAATAAAGTTCATGGAAGAGATGGAAACTGAAGAGATAGAAGCACCAAAGAAGAAAGTTCCTTTAGCTATGGTAACAATTAGACCAGCAAAGCTATTTGACATTCCATACATTATGAGAATAGAGCAGATGTCGTTTAAAGAGGCTTACCCCCGCGGTCTATTTTTAACGTTTTTAGAAGCTAACCCCGATACTTTTTTGGTTGCCGAGTATAATGGAAAAATTGTGGGGTATGTAATGGGTTACCTAAGGCCAGACATGGAAGGGCACATCATGAGCATCGCAGTTCACCCAGATTATAGGGGAAATGGAATAGGGAAAGCCCTAATGATTGCTGTTATAAAAAAGTTGTTCGAGAAGGGAGCAAGGTGGATCGGGTTGGAGGTCAGGGTAAGCAACTACAGAGCCATAAATCTCTACAAAAAGCTTGGGTTTAAGATTGTTAAGAGAATAATAAGTTATTACTCGGATGGAGAGGATGCTTACTATATGATTCTAAGGCCAGAAGACTTTGAAAGGGTGATTCTTTCATGAAAACAGTTATAGAGTTCTACCTTAGTGGGGACAGAGTGTATAGTGAGAGGGAGAAGGCGATAAACCAGCTTCACATAAATAGGGGATACGGGGAACTAAAGGGAAAAAGATTGTTCCTCTCCCTAATAGAGGCCGCATATTTATTGGAAAAGGGGTGGATAAAGGTTTTAGATGGAGAAAGAGAACTCTCCTTTTATGACGTAGTCTCCCTGGGAAAAAAGAAAGATGAGGATTTTGATGTAAAGTATTTGGTTTATAAGGATCTTCGAGATCGAGGCTACATAGTAAAATCCGCCCTAAAATTTGGTTCTCATTATAGGGTTTACAGAAAAGGGGCAGAGCACTCTGATTGGCTCGTTTGGGTTGTGAGAGAAAGCCAAAAGCTTTCTCCAAACGATATTACAGCTAGAGCAAGGGTAGCTCATGGTGTGAGAAAAACAATGGTTCTAGCCGTTGTCGATGAAGATGGAGATGTGGTCTATTACAAAGTGGAGTGGACTAAGTTCTAGCTTGCTCTTCTACGTATTTCTAATCCCAATACGACTACGTTCTACTTAAACCTTCTAAAGCAACTTCACCAGTTCAAGTTCTAATGCCCTTTTCACACGATTACGTTCTACTGAAACAGAAGTTAAGGTATTTGAGAACAAGAAGTCCGACGATGTTTAGGGAGTTGCTGTATGCTTTCCACACGATTACGTTCTACTGAAACTTTGGCTTTTTTTCTTTAGATTCTCTAGTGGAGTAATTTCTGACCTCCTATTTAAGACTTTCTCTGAAAACCCGTAACACTGCACTCCATTTATAAACCCAACACAAAAATAGAAAAGGAATGAAAAAAGGTTAACACGTC